>JBNKDD010000017.1:0-38647 GCA_050288085.1 Anaerolineae bacterium | reverse complement strand
ATCATTGATCCAAAGGGCGATATGAGCAACATGCTGCTTGCATTTCCGGAATTGAGCGGCAAGCATTTCAAACCCTGGATTAACCCGCAGGACGCAGCACAGGCTGAGATGGAAGTTGATCAACTGGCGCAAAAGATGGCGGATAAATGGCGCGACAACCTGAATGAATGGGGCATTGATGAAGAACGCATTCAGGAGTATAGGCAGTCATCGCGTTTCAGCGTTTACACACCCGGCTCTGATGCAGGGCTTCCACTCAGCATTGTGGCTTCTTTTGAAGCGCCGCCCGAAGGCTGGGGTGGCAATGAGGAGCTGCTGCGTGAGCGTATCGCCGGCATCGTGACCGCCGTCCTGGCCCTGATCGGCAGGCGCTCTGATCCGATTGAAGACCCGGAGCATATTCTACTGGCGAACATTTTTGAATATCATTGGCGGAATGATGCCGATCTGAGCATGGAACAGCTCATCCTTCATGTTCAAGACCCACCATTCTCCCGGCTTGGTGTTCTCGAATTAGAGACAGTTTTGCCGGAAAAGGAACGGATGAAGTTGGCGAAGGAACTCAACCAGATCATCGCCTCGCCGAGTTTCCAGAGCTGGATGTCCGGTGAGCCGGTAGACATCCCATCTTTGCTATATACAAAGGATGGTTATCCGCGGACGACGATTTTCTATCTGGCTCATCTAAATGATAGTGAGCGCCAGTTTATCACCACCTTATTGTTAGAGAGCATTCTGGCCTGGATGCATACGCTTTCCGGGGCGAGTGGGCTGCGGGCACTACTTTATATCGACGAGGTATATGGGCTGTTCCCGCCGCATCCCCATAACCCACCTACCAAAGAGCCGCTGATGCGCTTGATCAAGCAGGGCCGTGCGCATGGCATTGGTCTCTTGATGGCGACGCAGAATGCGAAGGATATCGATTATAAGGGGCTGACCAATGCCGGAACCTGGTTCATTGGGAGGCTGCCAACCGAACATGATCGAAAACGTGCTTTGGAGGGATTGGACACAGCCAGCGGGCAGACTACCCAGCTCAGCAAGGAAAAGATCAAAAAGCTGGTAGGTCAACTGGAGCCGCGTGAATTCATCCTGCATGACATCCACGCCTCCGAAACACCGATCTTGATGAAGAGCCGGTGGGCAATGTCCTATCTGGCTGGGCCTCTCACCCGCACCCAGATCAGCCGCCTGATGAACAATCAGCGCGAGTATTTCAAGCCATCAAAGCGTAACCGCCGAGCGCGTAGAAGAATCAACACCGGCCCCTCGCAAGAGATCCGAGAGCGGATGGCGATGCGCTCAAGCGAAACATCTGGACAGGGCAGTTCAATTTCTCCGACTTATGTCAGCAAACGAGCCGGTGGTATGGGAACGGCATCCGCACGTCCACTAAGCCGCGATGAGTCGCCCCCTGGATTTGCAGTAGCACGCCCTGCATTTTCCTCAAAGGTTGAAGAGTATTTTCTGCCGGTTGACTATACGGCTGGTGTTGCCCTCCGCAATTGGGTGCGGCATACCCGCCAGCCTGTTGAAGCAAATGCCGCCGATTTCCGCCTGTTATACCAACCGGCGCTGCTGGCTCAGCTTACCGTGCGATTCACTCATAGAAAAACAAACTCGGATGAGATGCTGTGGTATGCCTATATCATCCCGAATCTGGCAGATATTCGGATGGCGCAGATCGAATGGGGGCCCTATCAGGCAGAGCCTTTTGACCCGCATTTGCTCGAACTATCTCCATTCTCGGAAGCCTATTATGCGGCTTTACCGCCCATCTTTACGGCAGGGTCGGGATTCAAGGATTTGAAAGACAGTCTGACGAGGTGGGTCTACAATCATTTTGAGTTGTATGTGTACCATAATCCCGTTCTCAATATGTACAATGGTCTTGACGAGAGCCGGAGCACCTTCATGGAACACTTGCAGACGGAGGCCAGACAGCGGCGGCACGATGAGCTTGAAGAGTTGGCACAGAGATATGAGAGAAACTTTGATCGGCTGGAAGATAAGGCAACAAGAAAGCTCAGCCGGATTGATGCGGAAAAAGAGGAATTAAAATCCCGCAAACAGGAAGAACTTGTCTCCGCTGGCGAGTCGGCTCTCAGATTATTGCAGGGTGGACTGTATCGCACCATATCGCGCATCGCCCAACTTCGACGTTATTCCAGCCAATCGGACGAGCAGGTGGAGGTCCTGGAGGAAGACCTGGCTCTCATCCTGGAAAACATTGACGAGGCCGAAGCAGAGATGGATAAAGAGGCTCAAGCTATCCGGCGGAAATGGGCTGAGGCCGTCAAGCAGATTGAGGAGATTCCGGTCACCCCGAACAAGAAGGACATTACCCCGGTTTTGTTCGGGGTAGGATGGACGCCTCACTGGAGCATGACGTTTGAGGACAGGCATGTAATCTTACCTGCCTCCTCATCGGGATTGGCCCAGGATCAGATGGCGCTCTATGATAACCGGATAGTGATAGCGGCAAAATAAAGCTGTAGCTCAGAAAACTTTCAGACCTTTTGAAGCATTACAAGATAAAGGGGCAAGCAATTAACTGCTTGCCCCTGGAGTTTGGCTGTTTTTGAAAAAAGAAAGACCTTTTGTTAAAGGCTGTTTTACCACAAACGGCTAAAACAAAGGGTCTTAATGATGACAACTATCCCACAAAATCCTCAACTTCTCAAGAATTTCTTCGAACTACTGGAAGCAAGCCGAAAGCTGTTCGGACAGGAACGGGTGTACCAGCGGGCGGTAGCGTTGGCACTGGCGGAGCTATTTGTATTCGCGCGCCACACGGTGACCCAGCTGCTGATGAGTGTAGGATTGGTCGACCAGGATTGGAGCAGCTGGTATCGGCTATACAGCGCGGAACGCTTCCCGTATGAGGGGGTCAGCGAGGTGTTATTCGAGGAGACCTTGAAGCATGTCGGGGAAGAAGAGCTGTATGTGGTGGGTGGGGATGGGACGCAAACGCCACGCAGCAGCCGGAAGCTGGAGGGAGCAGGCTGGTTGAGAAATCCGAGAACACCACCGTTCATGATAGGGATCCATGCAGCGCAGCGGTGGTTCAATGGGAGTTGGTTGATGCCAGCGGAAGCGGGCTACAGCCGGGCAGTGCCGCTGCGCTGGCTGCCCGCCTTTACGGAGAAGTCAAAGCCGGTTGCTCATGGACCCCGCAAAGAGTGGGAGGCAGCGGTCGAGTTCTTGACCTGGGTCAGGGCACAATTGGTGAAAGCCGGGCGAGTAACCCAGCAAGTTTTGATGGTGGCCGATGGGAGTTATGACACCCTCAAGCTGTGGAAAGCCCTGCCCGCTGGGGTCATTCTACTGGCCCGCAGCGCCAAAAATCGGGTGCTGTATCACCTGCCAACCGGTCAGCAGACCGGGCGTGGGCGCAAGCGGGTCTATGGCGAACGCGCCTCAACCCCACAGGAGGTCTGGCAACAGCGGAAGGGTTGGAAGAAACTCACCTTGTTCGTCCGAGGCCGAGACCGCCATCTCCAGTACCAGATTCGTGGCCCCTTCCTGCGCAAAGGAGCCGCCCATCGCCCCCTGTTCCTGATTGTCGTCCGGGGGAAAAGAACCCCACGTTATTACCGTCATCCCCTGCCTTTCTTGGTTAACGCAGTTCAGGATGACCAGGGTCGCTGGGTCTTGCCCTTACCGGTTGAAACCCTGTTGTTCTGGGCCTGGCAGCGCTGGGAACTTGAGGTTTGCCACCGCGAACTCAAATCCAACTTTGGCCTGGGCCACAAACAATGCTGGAACCCTACCGCCGCCGTGCTTTCTGTCCAGTCGTCAGCCTGGGTCTACTCCCTGTTACTGCTCGCCGGTTACCGCACCTGGGGCCTGACCGGTGCGCCCGACGTTCCCACCCGCTGGTGGCGCGGCTCCGGGCGCTGGTCGCTCAATACCTTGTGGCGCGCTTATCGCGCTGCCCTCTGGGGACAGCATCAATTTCACCCCCTTTGTTCCCCGTCCCCCGGCGATTGGGGTGAAAAAGAAGCCCTGGTCCTCGCTTTGCGGAATGCTGTCTTTGCTTCCGCCCGTTCTTAAGGGAAGTTTTGTCCTCTTTTTCTGTCATCTTATGCACAAGCAGCCCTCAAAATCTCTTTGAGGGCTGCTTAAAGTGCCAAAGTCCAGGGGCAGTCTAATATAGACTGCCCCCGTTTCTTTTTTAGGGGGAAGATCACAGATGTGATTTATCTGGAAAGACGCCCCCGGACTCATTAAAATAGGGGAGGGGATATTGTTGTTATTTCCACAAAACACGCTCCTCACACTTAACAAACCATCACCTGAAAGGGAGATTTTTTATGGCTAATGAATATGATCTCGTTGTGCTGGGTGCCGGGCCGGGCGGTTATGTCGCGGCTATCCGCGCCGCACAGCTTGGATTAAAAGTTGCCGTTGTCGAAAAAGAATACTGGGGTGGGGTCTGCCTGAACGTGGGCTGCATCCCGTCCAAGTCGCTGTTGAAGAATGCTGAAGTCGCCCATACCCTTCAGCACCGGGCGAAGGAATTCGGGTTCAGCTTTGAGAACCTCAGCCTGGATTACCAGGTGGCTTTTAAGCGCAGCCGCCAGGTCAGCAGCCGGTTGGTCAAGGGGATCGGCTTCTTGATGAAGAAGAACAAGATCGACACCTATGACGGTTGGGGCACGATCAAAGATAACAAGAGCCTGACCGTTGCCCTCAACGATGGTGGCGAGGAAACCCTGACCTTCAAAAATCTGATCATTGCGACCGGTGCACATGTCCGCATGATCCCCGGTGTTCAGGTGGATGGCGAACACGTCGTTACTTATACCGAAGCGATTCTGTCCGATACCGTCCCGGAGCAGGCCGTGATCGTAGGTGCGGGGCCGATTGGCCTGGAGTTTGCGTATGTCTGGTCAAGTTATGGCGCGGAAGTGACCATCGTCGAGATGCTTGACCGGGCTGCTCCGCTGGAAGACCCGGAGGCCAGTGCCGAACTGGAGAAAGCCTACAAGAAGCTCGGTATCAATATCCTGACCAATACCCGTGTCGAGGGCGTTGAAGTAAGCGGCGGCAAGGCGAAGGTCAACGTTTCAGGGCCGGACGGAGATCAGACGCTTGAGGCGCAGCAGGTTTTGGTTGCGATTGGCTTTGTGCCCAATACTGAGGGCTTTGGCCTGGAAAACCTGGGCGTCAAGATGACGGAGCGTGGCAACTTCATTAAGATCAATTCACAGATGCGCACCAGCGTCCCGAATGTGTATGCCATCGGTGATGTGACCGGTAAATTGATGCTGGCTCATGTCGGCAGCGCAATGGGTATTGTCGCGGCGGAGACGATTGCCGGGCATGAGACTGTCAAGCTTGATTACAAGATGATGCCGCGCTGCATCTACAGCCAGCCGCAGATCGCCAGCTTTGGCTATACCGAGCAGGAAGCCAAGGAAGCCGGTTACGAGGTCAAAGTAGCGAAATTCCCCTTCCAGGTCAACGGTAAGGCGCTGGGATTGGGTGACTACGCGGGCTTTGTCAAACTCATCAGCGATGCCAAGTACGGTGAAATCCTGGGGGCGCATATGGTCGGCCCGGAGGTGACGGAACTCCTGCCGGAATTGACCCTCGCGCATAATGCCGAACTGACCGCCGAGGAGATCGCCCGGAATGTTCACGCTCACCCGACTCTCAGCGAAGTGCTGATGGAAGCCGCACACGGTATCGAGGGCGACTTTATTCACTCCTGATCCGAATCGTGGTAGGGACACGGCATGCTGTGTCCCTACCCATGTACCTATACAATGCCGGGATTTTACCCATCTCTATACGTCTACAATTGGATACTTGCATGACCAGCAAACGACAGATCACGATCATGTTCTTTATTTCGTTTCTTATCCTGGGGCTCGCCCTTCCCCTGGTCGGGGTGACCATCGTCGACCTGACCGCCCGCTTTGGCATGCCGCTGGCAGACGGCGGCCTGTTCAACGTGGTGGGAGCCGCCGGGATGATGATAGCTTCGGCGCTGGTCGGGCGGCTGTATGATCGGCTGAATGCGCGGATGATCCTGCCGGTAGGGGCTGCATTAGTCGCTGCAGCGATGTTCACTCTCTTCCTGGCTCCTACCCGGCTGGTCGGCTTTATCGGCGTTTTTCTGGTGGGATTCGGGTTTGGGTCCTACCTGATCGGCCCCAATATCCTGATCGCCCGGCTGAACCCCGGCAAGGCAACCGGACCGCTCAATGCGATCAATGTGGCGTTTGGTGTTGGAGCCATCCTGGCCCCGCAGCTTGTGACCCTGGGTGCGTTCCTGGGAGAAGCTCGGCTGGCTTACCTGTTCGCCGGGATTCCGGTGGCCTTGCTGGTCTTCCCCTTGTGCCTGGTTAATATCGACCCACCGCCCTTGTCGGAAGGCGAAGATTACCGGGGGCAACTGAGCTTGGCAGCACTGCTGCCCTTTGCCGTGTTGTTTTTCTGCGCAATGGGCATCGAAGTGGGCTTCAACTCCTGGATTGTCGTCCAGCTTGAGAAGGCAGCAAACGCCTCTAGAGCAACGGCTAACCTTGGTGCATCTATGTTCTGGATCGGCTATACGGTCAGCCGGATGGGATCAACCTGGTTGGGGCAAAGAGTCCGGGCCGAACGGCTGCTCATTGGGGCCATCAGCATATTGGGGCTTGGCCTCATGTTGATGCTATCCGCCCCGTCCAACCAGCAGATCGGGATCATCAGCGCCTTTATCGCGGGGATCGGAATTGGCCCGATCTACCCCACCGATATGTCACTGACCAGCCAGGCGTTCCCCCAATCGTTGGGGCGGGTGACCGGCATCCTGACAGCGATTAGCAGCATAGGGTCAATGACCATGACCTTTTTGCAGGGGCAGATCGGAGCCGGTCAGGACGGCGGAATGGAAGTTGTCCTGGTACTGGCAGCCGTGTTGATGAGCGTAGTGCTCTACATCATGTGGCGTAAACCAGGCAGGTTGGGGCAGGTACCTGCCGCCGAGGCGGGAGTTCCTTTGTAGTTCCAACCTTTCCCCCATAGAAAGGATGGAAAAAGACTAACTCAAAGCACGGACTTAACCGGATTTTGAATGCATATCAGCGATCAACTGCTGGCACAGCCGGACACCCGTCATTGCATCGTTGACCCAGTAATCGGCCTTTACGTACTCGCAGACCTGTTCATTTAACTGGTTGCCGCCGATAATAATGGGAGTAGAGCCAAGCTGCCGGTCTCCGGCATTGCGCAGCAGTTGAATGGTATCGCGCATTGCATCATATGAGCTGGTCAACAGACCCGACAAACCAATGATATCGGGTTTTAATTGAATTGCCTGTAGAAGAAATTCAGCGGGCGAAACATCTACGCCCAGATCGTGAACGGTAAACCCGTAACAGGTCAGCAGCATATTCAGGTTGGTTTTGCCAATATCGTGAATATCGCCCTGAACCGTCCCCAGCAGGATTGCGCCAGTTTCATTCCCGGTCAGTTGTTCCTCAATGGCCGGTTGGACTAACTCCATGACCTCGCGAAATATCTCCCCGGCCATGATCAACCCGGCCAGGAAATATTCGCGCTGCTCATACCGGACGCCCACCTGCCTCAGCCCCTCCTGGCAATCTTCAACGATTGACAGAGGATTATCTCCATCATTAAGCCGCTTATGAACCATTTCAAGAACTTCTTGTTCTTCCAGGTCAGACACGGCAGCAATCAGCATCGCCCGTAGATCTTTATTGTCCATAGCTGTTCCTTGACTTTATTATTGGGGTGAAGTGCCGATAGCAGTCAGGTTGAGATATCCAGCCCCACTGTCGTCGTAAACTGCATCTGGTCATTCCGAAAGATAAACCATCCCCAGCTAATTGGCCGGTTATTGAAATCATAAAAGAGATGCCCCAGATAAAATGCCGCTGCCGGAAGTGGACTATCCAGTATCTTACCTTCTTCCTCATTCATCAGGGTTGCACTTATGCTTAATTCCCCGTATTTAAGCAAGGTATTGCTGCTATTCGAAAACAGCCCCTGTAATGAAGTCACGTCCATCTCTGCTTCGACGATGGGAAGCCTGGGATCGTAAACCACATAGGTCCTATGATAGAAGACCGGTTCATTGTCTTTGAGAAGAAGACGCCGGATATAGACCACGTTCTGCCCGACTTTCAGGCAGAGCTTGGTGGCCGTCCGTTCATCAGCAGCGACGATGCGCACTTCAAGGAGTTTAACGTCCGTTGCCGTCCCATCGCCGAATAAGTCTTGTAGTTCATGCAGATCGAAATTGGCCGTTCCCAATTCCAGAGGCTTAACAAAAGTCCCGCGTCCCTGGGCGGTGTTGACCACGCCCTCATCGGCCAGCAGATTGATCGAGCGCCGAACGGTCATCGGGCTGACATCATACCGGCGGCAGAGTTGGGCCTCAGACGGTAATTGATCACCCGGACGGAACATCCCTGTGGCTATCTGCCGCCGAATAATACCGGCTAATTGGGAATAGGCCGGTTCGTAAGCCTCGCGGTCAATATTATCTTGAAGGTCGTCATTTACCTGATCTTGCTTAGTCATTAAAGATAACTCTAACTAATTATGTGGAAGTTGCGAAAGCTATTTCCTGTATAGTCGGGCCATTTGATCTAAGGGCCTTTCCATAAAAAATCACCGTAAGGCGGGATACATCTCGCCCGAACGATATTTTTAATTTACGGATAGATACTAAAATCATTTGCCCAGGATATTATTCGTACCTCTTCAATAAGTCAAACGGCTTGACCGCCTACCTATACAAGTTTATAATTGTGGTCAACTTCCCTATATAAGTATATAAAATAAGACACATATAAATCAAATTATTGTTATATGCCATGTAGCTCTCAATCCGCCCAGATTTAAGTACAGCCAGATGAAACTTTAAAGATAAAATATCACTTACACAGATTAATTTGCAAGTCAGGCAAAATAGTTGTGCCTAAGTACAGCATAAAGTAAGGTTCTGAGCTTTTCACCTTTGCCCCCTTCCCGTGATGTTCCACCTATGGTGTTCGCCCCTGGCAAGGGTGGCAGGGGGCAGGTACTAAAGAGACAAGTGAATGCCCGGTAAAACCAGAGTAATCGCCTGCGCTACCGTCATCGAAGAGATACTTCCCCTACTATCATCTGAAATATCCTACGAGGTGCTGGATTTTGGCCTCCATCTCAGACCCGATGATCTCAAGGGAACCTTACAACAAGCCATTGAGAGAGCCGGTCAAGAAGTCGATACCGTTATCCTCGGTTACGGTTTGTGCTCAATGGCGGTGGTGGGCTTAACGGCTAGTGACTGCACCCTGGTTGTTCCGCGAGTAGACGATTGTATTGCGATCTTTCTGGGTTCCAACTCGGCCTATAAGCAGCAGACAGGCCAGGAACCAGGGACCTATTACCTGACCAAGGGGTGGATCGAAGTCAATGACACCATCCTTGATGAGTATAACCGCGCGGTTGACCAGTTCAGGAAAATGCAGGCTAAACGCATTATGGACGTCATGTTCAGGCATTATAAGCGATTGATCTATATCAACACCGGGACGGCTGATCAGAGTCGCTATCAGAAATATGCCCGCCGGGTAGCCGACCAGTTTTCGCTCCAATATGAGGAAGTGATGGGATCAAATAAACTGATCAAGAAAATGCTTTTCGGCCCCTGGGACAGCGACTTTGTTATAGCCTCGCCGGGGCAAACGATCATGTATGCCGACTTCAAAGCAGCTGCCCATGCATGAGATAGATTTCCAGCCTATCGGCAAACGCGTCACCGTTTCCGACGATGACAGCCTGCTGGATGCTGCCCGGCAGGCCGGTGTCGGGCTGACATCTATCTGTGGGGGGGGCGGTAACTGCGGACAGTGCCGGATTCGCGTCCTGACCGGCAGCGTAACGCCTCCTGATCCCGCCGAAGAATTCATCCTGACCGGATTAGAGCTCGCTAACGGGGAGCGGCTGGCCTGCTGTACCTATGCTGAAAGCGATGTCCGGGTTCATGTATCTAACAGTTCATTACTGACTAATTCCAGGTTGCAAATCGAAAGCAATATTTCCGGCGTTCCGGTTGATCCACTGATCGCCGCTCACCCCATTGAGGTATCGCCGCCCGACCTGAAGAATCCAATTTCGGATATCGAACGCATCAGCGCGGCGATTGCCGTCCCCCACCTCTATGCTGACCCCGCCGTAATCAGGCAGACATCGCCCCAGGCTCGCAGCTATCAATGGCGGATGTCCGTCTACGTTCGTGGGGACGAGATCGTCGGGATTGCGCCTTATGGCCGCCCACCGGTTGGGATGGCGGTCGATCTGGGGACGACCAAGATCGCGGCTTTTTTGTTAAACCTGGAAACCGGGGAAGAACTGGCTTCTGCCGGGACGCTCAACCCACAGATTGGATACGGCGAGGATGTGATCAGCCGGTTGAACTACGCCCGCCGCAATGATGGCGCGAAAGTGCTGGCCGATCTGATCCACGAGACGCTGGACAGTTTGCTCGGTGAGATGATCCAGCAAGCCGGAGTGGATATAGAACGTCAGCAGGTCGCCGATGTTTGTATCGTCGGCAACACAGCTATGACGCACTTATTGCTAGAGCTCCCCACCGATCAATTGGTGTCTGCACCCTACGTTTCGGCCAACAGCAACGGCATGGATGTCAAGGCCCGCGACCTGGGGTTGGATACGGCTCCCGGTGCGTATGTTCACATCCTGCCGTGTATCGGCGGCTTTGTAGGCGGGGATCATGTGGCGATGGTCTTAGCCAGTGACATGGATCGGGTCGATCATATTACGCTTGGCATTGACATTGGAACTAACACCGAGGTATCGTTGGTCAAACCCGGCATGGGATTCCTCTCGTCTGTTTCCTGCGCATCCGGCCCGGCCTTCGAGGGCGCTCATATCAGCGATGGGATGCGGGCTGCTTCCGGGGCCATCGAAGCGGTAAAGCTGCTCGATACCGGGCTCCAGTTAAAGACGATTGACCAGGCCCAGCCGGTCGGGTTATGCGGTTCCGGGATCGTTGATGTGATGGCCGAGCTGCGACGCTGGAATCTGATCAACAAGCGGGGCCGGTTTGCCAAGGATAATGACCGGATCAGGCTGGGGCGATTTGGGCCAGAACTTCTGCTTGCCCCGGCTGACCAAAGCGGCAGCGGACGTGACATCACCATCAGCCAGGAGGATGTCAACGAGATACAGCTTGCTAAAGGGGCGATCCGGGCCGGGTTGGATGTGCTGCTGGAAGCTACAGACACCGCCCCGGAAGATGTTCAGGAAGTGATCATTGCCGGTGCATTTGGCTCATTTCTGAATATCGAGAGCACATTGGATACCGGGCTGCTGCCCCGGTACCCCAACGCGGTTTACAAACAAGTCGGAAATGCAGCAGCCGTTGGGGCAAAATGGGCGCTTATCTCTCGCAGGGAGCGAGAACGTGCAAGCCGCATTGCACAAGCGACCCATTACATCGAGCTGACTACCTACCCCAGGTTCAGCCGTCTTTTCGCCCTCGGTATGCTGTTTCCTGAGGATGGGGCACTAGAGCAAAATCTAAAGCCAAAACATTCCGAAGAATAAACGAATCTACCAGGCTGTGTCCCTGCGGATGATCCTAGAGAAAGGAGGCCGTCAAAGTTAAGGCAATAGATTTAACCTCAATAAGACGCTGATGGCTCAGTCTGCAAGGCCATCAACTCTCATAAGATTTATGCAGCTTTCACCGCTCAAAACCCCATCAAGCCAAAAGGTGAAACGTTACAGCCTCTCCACACTTAGCTGCATAACTCCTGAATCCATTAAAAAAACATAAAGGATGCAAGCATGTCACAACAGTTAATTGACGCCATCACTGAGATGCGCGAAGATGATGCGCTCACAATTACTCAGGATATGTTGTCAGGTGGGGCATCCCCATTAGATGTACTGGAAGCCTGCCGGAAAGCAATGGAAGTAATCGGTGAGCGGTTTGAGGCCGGGGATTGTTTTGTGCCGGAACTGATCCTGGCCGGAGAAATGCTCAAGGAGATCACCGCGCAGGTAAAACCGATGATGGCCGAAGACGCGGCGGTTGAAAAACTGGGGAAGATTGTATTAGGCACGGTGGAGGGGGATATTCACGATATCGCTAAAGACATCGTCGCCTTCATGCTAGACATCAACGGCTTTGAAGTGACCGATCTCGGTGTGGACGTACCACCGGCCCGGTTTGTAGAGGCGGTCGAGGAGACCGGGGCGGGGATTGTCGGGCTGAGTGGTTTCCTGACACTGGCCTTTGACCCGATGAAGGCCACCGTAGAAGCCTTACAGGCTGCCGGGCTGGACGTAAAGGTTATGATCGGCGGCGGACAGATCGATGAGCAGGTCCGGGCATTCACCGGGGCTGATGCCTTTGGCCGCGATGCAATGGCTGCCGTCAACCTGGCAAAGCAGTGGGTCGGCGTTAAATAGAGAGGATGGAGACAACAAAAATGGTACCACCTAATGAGAAGCAGGAAGCAGCATTTCAAAATTTACTTTCGCCCAAAGACCCTGAGGGGAATGCCGTTCAGTTCCAAAGCCCGGAGGCAGAAGCCAGGTATAAGGCCAGCCTCACCCGAATAAAGGACGCCATTCAGTTCAATGAACCGGATCAGGTGCCGGTCACTATACTTCCCGGTATGTTTCCCTGGGCCCACGCCGGGATGACCATGGAAGAGGCAATGACTGACTATGGTCGATGCGCCTCAGCCTTTAAAGACTTCATCCTGGAGTTTGAGCCGGATATGCATATCGGTGCTTATGCGCCTGGGCCAAGCAAATTCTACGAGATTCTTGATTATAAATTGTATGCCTGGCCGGGACATGGGGTTGCGCCGGAGCACCCTTACCAGTACATCGAAGGCGAATACATGAAGCCGGATGAATATGATTTCCTGATCTCCGACCCGTCATTTTACTTCAGGAATTTCTACCTGCCGCGCGTTTTTGGCGCAGCGCAGGGCCTTGCGATGCTGCCACCCTGGACTAACATCCTTGAGATGTATGGCCTTGCTCTTAATTTCATACCCTTTGGGCTTCCCCCGGTTCAAGCCACCTTCCAGGCAATGTTTGAAGCCGGAGCCGAAGCCCTCAAGTGGGTGGGGGCAATGGGCGGCGTCGATGGGGAGTTGATCACTTTGGGCTATCCAACGATCCTCGGTGGGTTTACTAAAGCACCCTTTGACGTGATCGGCGATACCCTTCGCGGAACCAAAGAGATCATGCTGGATATCTACCGGCGGCCCGATAAGCTGCTGGCAGCCCTGGATGCCCTGACACCGATCATGATCGGGATGGGGGTGGCCTCGTTCCACCAGACCGGGAATCCCTTAATTTTCATGCCGCTGCATAAGGGTGCGGATGGATTCCTCTCCGATGAGCATTTCAAGAAATTCTACTGGCCTACGCTTCAGCAGGTCATGCTGGGCCTGATTGCTAATGGCTGCATCCCATTCCCGGCGCTTGAGGGGTATTGGAACACACGTCTAGAAGTTATTCAAGATATCCCGAAAGGCACAACAGCCTGGATGGTTGACCAATCAGATATCATGGAGGTCAAGGCAACGTTGGGGCAGAACGCCTGCCTGATCGGCAATGTGTCGTCCTCTATGTTGAGTTTAGGCACGCCTGAAGATGTGCGGGACTACGTCAAGAAAGTGATCGATGGGGCGGGCAAAGGCGGCGGCCTCATCATCAGCAATGGGGCGTTCTTCGACCAGGCCAAGGCGGAGAATATCAAGGCGATGGTTGAGGCGGCCAGAGAATAAGACGTTAGCGGCTAATCCACTTGAAAGCAGGGGCGGATCTGAGATCCGCCCCTACAGTAATTACCTGGGATCATTGCTGTGGGCAGCGGTGAAATAGGTGTAGCTGATTTTTGCAATCTCCGAAACGGGCCAGGTTCCCGGCCAATCGGGGTTACGCTGCATGAAGACCACCAGCACAAACGCCCCGTACTCTGTCTCGATAATGCCCGCCTCGTGGAAGAAATTTACCCGGAACAGGGAATCGGATTTGTGGACTCCGCCCTTCACATAGATTTGTGCTCTATGCCCATCCGGCAGGTGATTGAGGAAAACCGACTCACCGTTTTCGCGCTGCATGTAGATCATCATCTGGGTGCGCCGCTCCCAACTCAGGACTTCACCCCGATACAGCCGCGCATAAAAAGTGGCAAGGTCGTTAGAGGTAAAAGCCTTGTCACACGGGACAGAGGTAATCGGACAGGATAACAATTCACTGTTCCCCGGTAAGCCCAGCAGGTCATCACCCTGGCTGTAGCGATAATCCGGGTCCGGGACATAATAGCCGCCATCGTCCTCACAGGGCCAATCTGACCATTTGACCACAAAATCATATTCACGCCGGAAACCCTGGGTAGCCAGCCAATCGTTGAAGGCAGCAATGCCGCCGACCTGCTTAAAAATGCAGGTGGTATCTGCATTGGCGCTGTCTTCTAACATGTGCCGCATACGGGTTGGATCGCGCCCGTGCTCCTCGATCAAGCCCTGTTCGAGCAGTGAGTAATAGAAAGCGGCTAGAGGAGCCTTGAAAGTGCTCATCGCATGGTAGCGGGTATCACCGTTCATGCTGATCACCTGACCCGTCCGCATATCGATAAACGTAAAGCCCAGGTCATAATCCCAGCGGTTGGCCGTATCGTCCATTAATTCCTGGTAATCCTCGATCATCTCGGAGTAGTCCACCGCTCCAACAGTCGGCAGAATTGTTGGTGTCGGGATCGGCGTTGGGGTGGGGAGCGAGGTGGGGGTCGCGGTGGGCAGGAGAGCGATCACCGGGGTTGGGAGCGGGGGGAAAGTTGGGACAAGCATATCGATCGATGCTGCTGATGTACCCTGCTCTCCGCCCGTATTCAGATCGGCGATATCGGCGCTGCCGGGTGATGGGTGATTCAATAACCAGATCAGCCCGAACATGCCCAGCAGCACACCGGCCAGGGCAAGCACCACAGCGATCAGGCGAGGGACGGTCCAGGTCCAGGTAGAGCGCCGTTTGCGGGGGATAATCTGGGAGATGGGTGACTCGATAATCTGATGCGGCTCATGAACCCGGGTGTCGGGCCTGACGCTCAGGAGATATTCCAGGTAGGCGCGGGCGTGTGGATCGCCGGGGCGCAGCCGTAAAACCTGCCGGGCAGCGTCAATCGCTTTATCGACATCTTGTTCGCGCACCAGGTAGGAACGCACGGCCCAGGCGGTGGCGTTGTTAGGGTCTTCCTGTAATACCCACCTGATAAGCGGGGCGGCCTCTGCCGGACGGCCTGCGTTTACGAGATCAATGGCAAGTTGAACCGCTTCGGCGTGTGACAACGGCATTTTTTTACTACTACGGTACGTTTAAAAAGTGATAATTCTCAAAATACTCATACACGATCTGTCCAATGTTGGACAGATCATCAGTGCCGGGATAATCCAGATTTCGCTGCATAAACACGACCAGCACAAAAGCTCCGTGCTTCGTCTGAATAATACCAGCCTCGTGATAAAAGTTATGGTAGTATATCGCGTCAGCCTGCCTGAAGCCATTCTTCACAAATGCGCGCACCCCGGCTTGCTGGGGTATATCCATGATCAGCGCACAATTCTCCGGCTGCTTTTCCATCCAACTGAGCCACAAAGTTGTGTGTTCGGGAGACAGCACCTCACCCCGGTAGACCCGTGCATAGAAGCGGGCCAGATCGGTCGGGGCAAAGGCTTTGTCACAGGGGATATCCTCAGTCGGGCATTGAAGTAAAGCCCCGCCGCCGGGTAATCCTAACTGGTCATCACCCTGAGAATAGCGTGGATCAGGGTCAGGCCACCATATGTCTTCATCGGCGAAGCAGGCCCAATCCTGCCATTTAGCGACGAAGTTGTTCTGACGGGAAAAACCCTGGTCGGCTAACCAATCGTTGAACGACGCGATCCCGCCCACCCGCTTAAAGACGCAGGAGGTCGCCGAGTTGTCGCTTTGATTCAACATGGGGATCAGGTAGTCTTCGTCATCCGGTTGGGGCTGGATCAGATCATGTTCGAGCAGCCACAGGTAATAAGCTCCCAGCGGTCCCTTAAAGGTGCTCAAGGCATAATAGCGCTGATCCCCCGCGATGTTGATCTCCTGCCCGGTGATCAGATCAACATATGCAAGTCCAATGTCATAGCCCTGGGCGTGGGTCTGCTCAATGTAGTGGGTGAGTGCCTGTTCCAGTGGGCCGTAGTCTACCGGCTGCGGGGTGAGGGTAGCGGTGGGCGATGGCGTGGGGGTGGCAGTCGGTGGGGACTGCGGGGTAAGGGTCGGGTAATCGATGGCGAATAACTGGGTGGGCCGGGCGGTGGACGGAAGCTGACGCTGATCGGCTGCCGGGGGCCGGAAAAGTAAAATGGCGATGGCGGCGATGATCAGCGGCAAAGCAAAAAGGCCGATGAAAGTCCACCGGGCCTTTTTATTGATTGTATGGTTGGTCATGTTGGATGAAGGAAGCCAATTTGATCAGGAGGCGAAGCAAACCACAGGTTTGGATATCTTGCCCCTACATAATGGCATCTTGTTTTGATTGAGTCATCAAAGCATCAATTCGCCTTCGATGACGACAACGACCTGCCCGCCGACCCGTACCTCGGTCACTGCGCCCTGGCGAATATCAACCTCAACTTCGATCAGGCTGGGCCGTCCCATCTCGTAGCCCTGCTCAACCACCATGTGGGTAGTTGATGCCTCGTATTCGTAGTCAAAGACGTTCTTTGCCAGCATATAGGCTCCCAGCGCCCCGGCCATACTGCCGGTCGCCGGGTCTTCGTGGACACCGACCAGCGGATCAAAGTTACGCACGTGAATGTGGTGAGCTTTGTCGATTGTCTCCAGCGTGAACACCTCCGCACCGGTAACACTCACCGACCGGCAGACTTCATTAAAAACCGGGATGTTGAGTTCAACTCGCCGGATAGCATCCAGCGAGGCCAGGGGGATAATCAGACCGGGCAGCCCGGTTGAATAAACCTGTGTAGGGAGGTCTGGGTGAAGATCCTCGACGACCAATCCCAGGGCCTCGGCGATGCGATCCAGGTCATCGACTACCGGCCCATGACGGGCTTCGGCCTGGGTCATCACGGCGCGGTTGGTCTCGCCGCTCCCATCGGTGATCAGGTCAACCGGGAACGTGCCGACTCCGACCTGCTGCCATACCCGCGTCACCGGCCCGGCAATCTCATAATGCCCTAATTGGGCCAATACGACATGAGCGCCAATTGTGGGGTGTCCGGCAAAGGGCAGTTCGGTTGAAGGGGTGAAGAAACGCAGCCGCACATCAGCCTTTTTATCGGTTGGTGGCAGGACAAACGCCGTCTCGGAGAGGTTCATCTCGCGGGCGATTTGCTGCATCTCATCGCTGCTCAACCCTTCTGCCTCCGGGAAGATAGCAACCGGATTCCCGCCGAAGATGACCTCGCTAAATACATCAGCTTGTACAAAACGGTAACGGCGCACCGTGTTAACCTCCGGTTAGGTTATGGTGGAAAAATGATTATTGATTATAGCGACAATTATTGTACCACATTAAATAGTACAGAAAACATTTTTGAGTATAATGAGCTAAGGGTAGTGGGCATCAGGAGTAACAAACTAGTTGCTCTGTTCCTGTTGAAGAGAATCAATTTCATAATGGGAGAGTGAAAAGTGTTCAGGCTATTTGGGTTCAATCTACTGTTTCCGTTTTTCATGCATCTTCAATACCGGCTCAATACAATGCTGGCCGATGAAATGTCACCCGGTGGCCCGGAAGAAGAGAAGAAAAAAGGGCTGCCGATCTGGGCGATTATTTTGATTGTCGTAGCGGTGATATTTTGCTGCGCTCCCATTGTCGTTATCGCAATACTCACCCTGCTTGGACCGGCAATTGGCAACGTTTTTTCCAACATCATCATGGAACTTTAGCTATAAGCGGCAACATATCAAAACGCCCCTTCGATGCAAGAGGGGCGTTTTGATTTCCAGAGCCATGTTATATTCGCGCATTGGCTATCGACAAATTCCCGATAATGCTATAATCGCTCTAGCGTTCTAAAGGGAGATAGAAGACCTTGTTTGACCAGATTCTAGACCTTGTTGGTCAACCGCCCGGCAGTTTGGTCTATCACTTCATCATACTGTTTGCCATTGAATTCGCAGTCGGCATCAGTTTTGGGCAGTGGATGCGCGAGCGGGACAACAAAACAGCCCGGCTGACTATCGCCATCGTGGGGATTTTTGCAGCACGCACATTGGTTTTGATCGCGTCGCTGCTGGCCTGGCAGGGCGTCCTACCCCGCAATGTGCTGCTTCCCCCCATCGAACGTACCGTCGATACTCTGACGGTGCTGGCGTTGGCCTGGGTGTTTGTCACAATGGATGATCCCAGCATCCTACAGCGCAACTTTGCCCCTGACCTGGGGGCAGCAGTCGCTCTCGGTATGATGCTGGCCGGGTTCGTTGGTACTTATTATTACTGGTATTTTTCGGCTGCCAGCGGGCAGCTTTTCAATGGCTCCTGGTTAGATATCCTGTGGGCCACTTTTCAGATCGTTTTCTCGGCAGCCGGGCTGATCTGGATGTTGATCAGAGGCCGGTATGTTTATGATCCCTTCCTCAAGGGGTTTATGCTGATCCTGCTGGGTGGGGCTGCCGGGGTTCACCTGGTGCGCCCGATGCTCGGTGATGTGGCTTCCGCCATGCGGGTCGGTCAGATCGTCGTAATGCCGATGTTGGCAGCCGTCGCGTACCGGCACGTTGTCGAGCAGTTACTTCACTGGGATGAGTTCGAACCTACTCCGGCATCACAGCCGCAGATGATGGTGGCCCAACCGGTCATGTCCGCCCCGCCACCGATTAAGATCGTCCCGCCGCCCGAATCCCTGGACGAAACGCGCCGGGTACAGGCCCCTCCTGAGGAGGAAGAAAAGCCAAAAACGTCGAACGAACTTCCCATGCTGGAAGTCGTTGAGGCTATCGGCGGGCTGCTCAGTTCGCTTGAACAATCCGAAGTCACGCGGGAAGCCGCCCGTACCATCGCAACGGCGCTCCGAGCGGATGTTGCTGTCCTTGCCATTGTGGATGAAGGGACACAGCAAGCCGCCATCCTGGGCGCTTACGATAATATTGCCCAGACTTATCTCCCCCGTGCCGTGCTTGACCTGGCCGATCATCCCAGCATTGTCAACACGCTGGGCAGGCTGCGCCAGATGCGTCTGACCACCAACCGCAATCTGCGGGAACTGCGCGATCTGTATGAACAGTTGATGATCACGCATGAAGGCCCGGCCTATCTCCAACCGTTGGTCAACGGCGAAGAACGGATCGGGGTGCTGATCGTTGGATCGCCTTACTCGGAACGCCAGTTGAGCAACGAAGAACGCAATCTACTCGACCGGCTTGGACCGCTGGTGACGGCTGCGATGCTCAATGCGCAGGATTATCACCGCATACGGATGGAAAACGAGCAGGTGATGGTCGAAGAGGGGGTGCGGTTGTCGTCTCTCTCAGATGATCTGACGGCGACTACCTCCGAATTAAATGACGCCCGCCGCCAGATAGAGGAGATGAAAAGCTATATCCGCGATCTGCACCGGCAGGTTGAGAGTTTCCCCCAGCAGCAAGAAGCGGCTCGCCTGCAGATCGAAGCGTTGCAGCAGGAAATCGAACGCCTTGAGGTCGGAGGGGTTAAAGAGATCGAGGCTGTTTCGGCTATAACGGTCGAAGAGCTCGAAGAAGCCGAAGAGCTTAACGACATAAAGGAAGCCGAAGCAGTCGAGACGGCTGAAGCTGTTGAAACGCCGGAAACAGTTGAGGCGGCGGAACGAGTCGATAGCAGCGAATTAGAAGAAGCTTTCGAAGAACTCAAGGCCCGGTTAGCAGAACTTGAACCGGATGCAATTGCGGCTCAACAGTTACGTGAAGAAAACGAGCGGTTACGCCTTGAAAGGGCTTTGCAGCAGCGCTTGAATACCGACAAGCTCGGTGAGATGGAACAGGAGCGCCAGCAGCTTCAACATGAACTCAACAAATTGGAGAAGCTCCAGCAGGAGAACGAGGATCTGCGAGAGCAGCTCCAGGCGACAGAGAAATATTCCGACGAGATTGAAGAACTCAAAGAAGAGATCGGCAGACATAAAGCGGCGATTGCCAGCCGTTCCCATGTCGAGTTGATCCGGTTTGAGCAGCGGCTCGACGAGGCTCAACAAGCCGCCCAGACTGAAATCGCATCGCTGCGCACCCGTCTCGCCCAGGCTTCGATCAGCCAGCAGGAAGTCTCCTTCTTGCAAGAACAGTTGGGGCTAAAATCGAGAGAAGTAATTACCCTGCAAACCCGGCTGACGGAAGTCGAGGCGGTAGCCAGCGCGCTCAACGACCAGATCAAAGATGGGCCAGCCAGCTTGAAACATCTGACGGCCTTACAAGAGCGCGTCGCCGAGCAAACGTCGATGATCGCGACGCTCAGGTCAGAACTGGAAGAGGCACAGCTAACCGCCAGCCTGGACGCCGAAACGCTCCAGCAGCAGCAGGCACTCGATGAGAGCGACCGCGAAGCGATGGCACATCTTGAGGCTCAACTGGCCGAACGGGCTGCCCTGGTAGAAGCGCTGCAAGCACAGCTTTCTGAAAAGACCCGCGCTATCGTCGATCTAAAAGCGCACATGGAAGAAGTTGAAACGTCCATGCGGAGCGTTGAGAGTCAGCTCTCCCATAAGACCGACGAGGTAACGGCACTTCAGGAAAGCCTGGCGGAGACTCGCACAGAGACGCAAGGCCGGATGGAGGCCCTCCGGTTGGAAGGCTCCCGCGATGATTCCGAAATGGATCAGGCTTACGTTGAGAACCTTGAAGCCCAACTCGCCGAAAAATCCGCCGCGATCCAGACACTTGAAGAACAACTCAACACGGCACGCGCATCGATGGATTCGCTTGAGGACAAACTGGCAGCAACCAACCAGGCTGTGACCGAAGTGATCTCCGATGCGCGGAAGGTCGATTCGCATGATGAGGTGATCGCCTCGATTGCGCAGGAACTCCGCACACCGATGAGTTCGATCATGGGCTATACGGAACTCTTGCTGCGCGAATCGGTCGGTATCCTGGGGACATTGCAGCGTAAATTCTTGCAGCGGGTCAAGGCCAACACCGAGCGAATGGGATCACTGCTGGACGACCTGGTACAGATCACGGCGTTGGATACCGGCCAATACCAGTTTGAGCCGCAACCGGTGGACGCGCTCCGGGCGGTAGAAGAAGCGGTGATGAATCAGGCCAACCAGTACCGCGAAAAAGGGTTAACGTTACGATTAGCCCTGCCTCAAGCCCTGCCGCCGATCAGCGCTGACAGGGATGCTTTCATTCAATTGATGGGGCATTTGCTGTCTAATGCGGCGCTGGCCTCCCCGATTGAGAGCGAGGTGCATCTGTCGGTCACGACCCAGCGGCAAATCCTGGAAGAGAACGGTAATCCTAAAGACTGCCTGTACATCACTGTTGAAGATTCGGGTGGGGGCGTTGCAGAAGAAGATTATGAGCGGGTCTTTTCCCGGAAATACCGGGCCGACAATCCGTTAATCGAGGGATTGGGCGATACCGGTGTCAGCCTGTCGCTGGCAAAAACCCTGATCGATGAGCATGGTGGGCAGATCTGGTTGGAGAGCGAATCGGGCATAGGGACGACCTTCCACGTCTTGCTGCCGTTTGAAACTGCACAGGATGGCGCATGAAGCCCGGACTCCCCCAACAGGCACTGACCGGAGCCATCGTGGTGATTGCCGTTATTGCCACGCTGATCGGTGGGTTGATCCTGGCCCTGGGTGAAACTAACCGGAGCCAGGTTGCTCGCGCAACGGCGACGCCTTACCGAATCCCGACGCTGGCTCCAACGGAAGACGAGGACTCACCCACCCGGATAGCAACCGCTTCGCCAGATGTAACGGTCATTTCTATTCCCACCAGCACGCTCGACCCTGATAGGGATACCCCGACTCCCACGACGCGGGTACGGACATCAACGCCTGACGCCGAGGTGTGTGATGATATCCCGGCAGGCTGGGTGGCCTATACCGTCCAGCCGGGTGACAGCCTGTATTCCATTGCCATGAGCTATGGAGAAACCAGCGACTCGATCCTTGAGGCTAACTGCCTGGGCAACCGGACGGTGAAAGAGGGCGAGGTCATCTACCTGCCGCCGATCACACCACGGGCTTCTTCCGATTCTGCCGATTTGCCATCACCTGTGCCGACCAAAGTACGCACGCCATCACCAACCCCCAGCCCCGGCCCAACGGGCACTCAGACAGCTACCGATGGAGCCTGCTCCAACCTGGATTCGGTCATTACCTCGCCAACGGTGGGATCCATTTTGACCGGCGTCGTTGAATTTGTCGGGGCGGCCAAAGTGCCGGAGTTCTCCTATTACAAGCTGGAAATCCGCCAGGAAGGATACTCAACGGCAGAGGATTATGTGACCTTCTTTACCGGCGAACAGCAGGTCAACAATGGGGTGCTGGCCGAACTGAACACTCTCGCCTTCGAAAACGGCGAATACTGGATTCGGCTGGTGGTGGTCAATGATACCGGCAATTATCCCGAACGCTGCGCTATTCTGTACGTTATTCAGAACTGACCGGCTCACCGCCCTCCAGGAATCCGGGCTGTGCATAAGCCGGGTCGGGATAGCTGTAGAAGCCGCGCCCGGTCTTAACTCCTAACCATCCCTGGTCGACATATGTTTTGAGGAAAGCAGCGTTGGCTTGCGATTCGGGGTCATTTAACACATTCGCCCAATGGTTGACGATGTGCCAGACGGTTTCCAGCCCAACAACATCCAGCATCCCCATTGGCCCAACCGGCGTTTTCATAACGATCATCCAGGCTCGATCGATGTCTTCCACCGAAGCTACCCCGCGGGCCGCAAGGGTGATCGCTGCCCGGTTCAAGCTGTTGTACATGGCGTTGAAGACATACCCGTGATTCTCCTTGTTTAACACGATTGGAATCTGGCCGATTTGACGGGCGAAGTTTTCAATCTGAGCAACCGTGTCGGGAGAGGTGCCAGGGTGGGGCATTACATCGACCAGGTTAGCCAACCAAACCGGTTGGTGGAAATGCAGCGCAGCGAATAAAGCGGGTCTGCCGGTTGCATCGGCGATCATGGAAGGAACCAGCGATGAGGTGTTGGTTGTGAAGATTGTGTGGGCCGGACAATGTGTGTTGAACAAATGGAATACGTCCCGTTTAAGCGCCGGGTCTTCGGGGATTGACTCGCTCACTATATCTGCCTGAGAAGCCGCCTCCGCCGGATCAGTCGAGGTGGCGATTCTGGCAAGGACGGTCTCCACACCAGCAGCATTTAGCCGACCGGATGCGGTCAACTCTCCGGCAAAAACATTAATTTGCTTTAAAGCATTGTCTAAGACGTTTTGATCGATATCATAAATAGTGACATTGAATCCATGCATGGCACATTGCAGCCCAATTTGCTGCCCCATTGTGCCAGCACCAATTACCAGAACATGTTTAAGCAAGATGCGCCTCCTTTGCAGAATAAAGGCCTATCTTAGTCCCGACCAATATAGGCTGCAAACCAGCATCTGAGAGAAAAATAGACCGGGTATAGAGGCAGCTGAAAGAATCACAAAATATTGTGCAAATCCTGTATCAAACTCGTTTGAAAAACATTGGAGATTGTGATAACATGATTGTGACGTTTGCCACATTTAGATAAGACTTATTAAACAAATTAAAAATCTTACAACCACCAACCGCATTGGTGCATTGTCAAGCTATTTTATTATTCATATATACGCACAGAACAATAAACTCGTAATCACTTAGGAGAACTCCGCGTGCTGATACAATATGTACCGATTGCTATACTCCTCGTTCTGTCGATTATCTTATCCCTGATTGTTGTCTACATTTCTAGAATTATGGGGCCGCGCCGCCCTACTCAGAAAAAGCTCTCGCCGTATGAATCGGGCATGGCTCCTATTGGCCCGGCGGTCCGGCGGTTCCCGATCAAGTTCTACCTGGTAGCGGTGATCTTCATCCTGTTTGACGTGGAAGTGGTCTTCCTGCTGCCTTACTCGGTGATTGTCCGCAAGCTTGGCCTTTATGGGCTGATTGGGGTCGGCGTTTTTGTCCTGGTCTTAACGCTTGGATTGATTTATGAATGGAAAAGAGGAGCGTTGGAATGGGAGTAACGCGGAAGCTAGGCGAACTCGGAATCGTCACCACCACGCTTGAACAGGCGATCAATTGGGGGCGGACACGGGCAATGTGGCCGGTGCTGTTTGGACTGGCCTGCTGTGCCATCGAGATGATGAGCACCCAGGCATCACACTATGACATGTCCCGCTTCGGGATGGAATTGATGCGGGCCTCGCCCCGCCAGAGCGACCTGATGATCGTCGCCGGGCGGGTCAGCCGGAAGATGGCCCCGGTGGTGCGCCGCCTGTACGATCAGATGCCCTCACCCAAGTGGGCTATTGCAATGGGCGACTGCGCAAGCTGCGGCGGTGTATTTAACAACTACGCGATTTTGCAGGGTGTGGATGAGGTTATCCCGGTTGATGTGTACGTTGCGGGCTGTCCACCCCGCCCGGAGCAGTTGTTACACGGTATCATGACCCTTCACGAAAAGGTCATGGGCGAGAAGATCGTAGACTGGGCGTAGGCCCTCACCCCCCGCCCCTCTCCCTCAGGGCGAGGGGAGTCAGAGCTGGGGTGATTATTTAAGATGATGGATTGAAGTCTAAATCATGAGCGACTTATCACTATTAGAGATTACGGATCAACTCAAGGCGCAGTTCCCGGATGCTATTAAAGATGTCAGCGAATTTCGGGATGAAGTGACCGTCGTCGTAGATCGCTCGGCGATTATCGAGGTAGCGACTTACTGCCGGGATACCGAGGGCTTGCAGTTCGATCTGCTGGCCGATCTGACCGGCGTCGATTACTGGCCCGACGATCCGCGCTTTGCGATCAACTATCACATCTATTCACTGCTGCATAATCACATG
The DNA here is from genome assembly GCA_050288085.1 of Anaerolineae bacterium. Taxonomy (GTDB): domain Bacteria; phylum Chloroflexota; class Anaerolineae; order Aggregatilineales; family UBA3940; genus JBNKDD01. The sequence goes on along the minus strand of JBNKDD010000017.1, from coordinate 13,598 downwards.
CTCCGGCTCAAGGTCTTTGCGCCGGATTCCGACCCGATGATCCCCAGCGTTGTAGGCGTATGGCCGGGGGCCAACTGGCCGGAGCGCGAGGTGTTCGACATGTTCGGGATCAAGATGGAAGGACACCCCGATCTGCGGCGCATCCTGATGCCCTTTGACTGGACGGGGCACCCCCTGCGGAAAGATTATCCACTCGGTTATGAGGAAGTTCAATTCAGCTTCAATTATGACCGGGTGCAGTCGATGAAGCCGCATCCGAAGGAATGACCAAATCAAGTTCAACCATCCGTAGGTGCCGGTTTGTTAACCGGCCCAGGGCGCAGCATGCTGCGCCCCTACAAAAATTATTGTTATATAAGTGGCAGGAATTCTCTGCCATCAACTGAATGGGGTACAGGCGATGACCTTTTCCCAACATGATTTAACCCACGCCACCGAGATCGAAACCGATCATGCAACGGTGGAACTGGCCTTACAACAACTCAAGGGCCGTGTCAGCGAGGGAGCCTTTACGGGCGATACCATGCTGCTCAACATGGGGCCGCAGCATCCCAGTATGCACGGCGTGCTGCGGATGTTGATCGAGCTGGACGGCGAGAATATCGTCAGTGCGTCACCTGATATCGGCTACCTGCACACCGGCATTGAAAAGAACATGGAGTCGAAGACCTTCGAGAAGGCGCTGGTCATGACCGACCGGATCGACTACCTGAATAACCTGGGCAACAACCTGGCCTACTGCCTGGCGGTTGAGAAACTGTGCGGGATCGATGTGCCACTGCGTGCCCAGTACATCCGCGTGATCATTGCTGAATTGCAGCGGGTCGCCAGCCACCTGGTATGGCTTGCCACCCACGTTCTTGATGTGGGCGCAACCAGCGTGATGCTCTATGCCTTCCGCGACCGCGAACACATCCTCGAACTGTTCGAGATGGTTTCCGGACAGCGGATGATGGGCAGCTATATCCGCCCAGGCGGCGTGTGGCGCGATCTGACCGAAGACTTTTTACCGGCGCTGCACAAGTATCTCGAATATCAGCCCGCCAAGTTGGATGACTATCAACGGCTGCTAACCGAGAATCCGCTGTGGATCGAGCGCACCAGAGGGATCGGCGCGGTGACGGCTGAGGATGCCATCGCCATGAGCATGACCGGCCCGATGCTGCGAGCGGCGGGGGTGAACTTCGATATTCGTAAGGCAATCCCCTACTCTGCTTACGAGCACTTCGACTTCGATGTGCCCATCCGCGAACATGGCGACGTGTATGATCGCTACCTGGTGCGAATGGCGGAGATGTGGCAATCGCTGCGGATTATCGAGCAGGCGGTTGAGAATCTGCCGGATGGCCCGTTCCGAACGACCGACCGGAAGTTCGCGCCGCCGCCGCGTGCCGAACTCGGCCAGAGCATGGAAGCGGTGATCCATCACTTCAAGCTGTGGACGGAGGGCTTCAAAGCGCCAAAGGGCGAGGTCTACCAGCGGGTCGAATCACCGCGCGGCGAGTTAGGGATTTACCTGGCCGGAGATGGCGGGCCGAAACCCTACCGTGTCCATTTCCGGACACCGTCGTTTGTACATCTACAATCGATGGAACTGCTGTCGAAGCATCACCTGGTGGCCGACCTGGTCGCTATCGTCGGCAGTGTAGACTTTGTGTTAGGTGACTGCGACCGGTAATTTAAAAATAATCTGTAGGGGCGACTGGCCATTCGCCCCTACAAGATGTTTATTTCAAAAAGTAAAGATTTGGGGCAGCAATGGCCTTAATAGATACCCGTAAAGCAGATATCGAACATCATCTTTCCAAATACCCTGACAAGCGGTCGGCGGTCATGCCGCTGCTGTACATCGCACAGGAAGAGTACGGGCATATCACCCAGGACGCGATGGAGGAAATTTGTGCCATCCTCGACCTGGATATGACCCACGTTAAGGGCGTGATCGGGTTCTATTCGATGTACTACGATCAGCCCAAGGGAAAGCACCTGTTCCAGATTTGTACCGATCTTCCCTGTGCGCTGCGAGGGGCTGAAGAATTCAGCCAGCACGTTTGTGAGCGGCTGGGTATTCAGCCTGGCGAGACGACCGAAGACGGCCTGTTCACGGTAGAAAATGTGATGTGCCTGGCAGCCTGCGACAAAGCGCCGATGATGCAGCACAATTTTCACTACGTTGAGAATCTAACCATTGAGAAGATCGACAAGCTGATCGAAGATTTACAACGCTATGAACGGGCATCCCGTCCCTATAACACTGACGACGAGTAATTACCGGCAGTTGGTGGCGTTGTGGGATGCGGCGGGCTTATCGTACCGGCCCAATGGACGCGACTCACAGGCCGCGCTGGCCAATCAGGTGGAGCGGGGATGGCTGACCATCCTGGGCATTGAATCGGGGGGCGACCTGATCGCTGCCGTGCTGATCACCCATGATGGTCGCAAAGGCTGGATCAACCGGCTGGCAGTCCATCCCGATCACCGGCGGCAGGGCATCGCCCGGAAGCTGATCACCGCATCTGAAGAGGTGCTGAACGACAAAGGGATCGAAGTATACGCCGCCCTGATTGAACTCGGTAATGAGGCATCAATGGCTCTGTTCGGCGACGCCGGGTATGTTGATTACGAAGGTATACATTACGTGACCAAACGCGAACGCGAAGACGTGTGAGAACCAAATATGACACACCGACTGTTACGAGACCTGGATATCGAAAACATCAAAGAGATTGACGTTTACCTTGAACATGGTGGCTATGAGGGCCTGAAGAAAGCATTGGCCGATCACAGCCCTGATGAGGTAATCGACATCGTGAAGGCGTCCGGACTGCGCGGGCGCGGCGGTGCGGGTTTCCCGACCGGCGTCAAGTGGAGCTTTGTGCCGAAGGACGTGTTCCCAAAATATGTGGCGGTCAATGCCGACGAGAGCGAGCCGGGCACTTTTAAGGATCGCCAACTGCTTGAAGGCAACCCCCACCAGATGATCGAAGGGGCGTTGATCTGCGCCTATGCGATTCAAGCGTCGGCGGTGTACATCTACTGCCGGGGCGAGTTCTGGGATATTGCGCATGAGCTGGATCAACGCATAGAAGAAGCGCGGGCAGAAGGCTTCATCGGCGAGGATATCCTCGGTTCGGGCTGGAGCTGCGAGGTGTATACGCATCTCGGCGCAGGGGCGTACATCTGCGGCGAGGAAACCGCCCTGCTCGAATCGCTGGAAGGCAAGCGAGGCCACCCGCGACTACGTCCGCCCTTCCCGGCCAATCAGGGACTATATAATCAGCCAACGGTGATCAACAACGTCGAAACGCTGTCGAATGTCCCGCTGATCCTGGAAAAAGGCGTAGACGAATATCGCAGCCTGGGAACAGAAGGCAGTCCTGGCACGAAGATTTTCTGTGTGAGCGGCTGTGTGGAGAATCCCGGCAATCAAGAACTGCCGTTTGGCGGGGAGACGACCTTCCGCAAGCTGATCGAATTGGCGGGCGGGGTGCGTGATGGGTTGAAGCCCAAAGCGATTTTACCTGCCGGGGCGAGTGGCGCGATTTTACCCGCAACTGATGAAGTGCTCGATATGCCGATTGATTTCGACAGTCTGAAGCCCTTCGATACAGCGATTGGTTCAGCTTCGGTGATTGTGTTGGACGAGACTATTGATATGACCTGGGCCGCCCGGAAGATGACGGACTTCTTCTCGCACGAGTCGTGCGGGCAGTGTACACCCTGCCGCGAGGGAACCTACTGGCTCAAGCGGCTGTACAACCGCGTAGCCGAAGTGGGTGGCGACCTGGAAGATATCGAAACAATGAACAGCGTCGCCTCGCAGATGGCTGGAAAGTGTATCTGTGCGCTGGGTGAGTTCGCCGTGAATCCGGTGGTCGGCACGATCAAGTACTTCCGTGAGGATTATGAGCGGGCGGTCGGGATCATGCCTGCGCCGGTTGAAGAAGAAGGCGAACCTGCTGAAGCGGCGGGGGATAAGTAGGTCGGTTTTACCCCCCGTGAGCAGCGACCTTTGGTCGCCTGGCTCATCCGCCCCCCTTGCAAGGGGGGCAGACACCGCAGCAGCGGTGGCAGGGGGTGAGGTAAGCCACACATCGGAATTATTCGTTAGAAAATACGATAAAGACTGGAATGTAAACCATGTCTGACACTGTAAAAATTACCGTCGATGACGTTGAATACGAAGTGCCCGCCGGGATGCCCCTGGTGGATGCTGTTAAACAGTATGCCGGAATTGATATCCCGGTGTTCTGCTATCACCCAAAATTAGGACATGATGGCAACTGCCGGATGTGCCTGATCGAACTGGGCGCACCGCGTAAAAATCGCGAAACCGGTGAGATGGAGCTGGCCTGGTATCCCAAGCTGGAAACAGCCTGCACGCAGAAAACCTTTGACGGGATGGCGATCCGCACGACCACAGAGAAGGTGGTCGATGGACGGCGCGAAATCCTGGAGTTTCTGCTCAGCAGCCACCCACTTGACTGCCCGATCTGTGACAAGGGCGGCGAGTGCCCGCTGCAAAATCTGACCATGCGGCACGGCCCCGGTACCAGCCGGATGTACTTCACCGATAAGATGAAACTCGGTAAGCATGTCCCGCTTGGCGAACTGATCTACCTGGATCAGGAGCGGTGCATTCACTGCGCACGCTGCATCCGGTTCAGCGATCAGATCGCTGACGATCAGGTGTTGGGGTTCGATCAACGTGGGCGCAAACAGCAGATCATCACCTACAGCGATCCGGGGTTTGACAGCATCTTCTCCGGGAATACGACCGATATTTGCCCGGTCGGGGCGCTGACGACGGCGGATTTCCGGTTCAATGCGCGACCCTGGGAAATGCGACAGGTCGCGTCGCTGGACTCGCATTCGCCGGAGGGCGCGAATCTCAGCTTCGACGTGCGAACCGACCGTGAAGCCGGTGGTCGCACCACCATCCGGCGGGTGATGCCCCGTCAGAATGAAGCGGTCAACGAAATCTGGATCAGCGATAAAGCGCGCTTTGTGCGCCATTACATGGAACATCCCGACCGGCTGACTCAACCCCTGATCCGAAAAGGCGGGCAGTTGGTCGAAGTGACCTGGGAAGAAGCACTGTCCGAGGTTGCTACCCGGCTGCAAAGCACCGGATCGGATATCGCCGGGATCGCCGGGGGGCGGTTGAGCAATGAGGATTATTACGCGCTTCAGAAGCTAATCCGGGGACGCGGCAGCAATGATCTATCTGCCTACCCGCTCCACGTCGCAGGGGCTGAATTCACCGCGCAGGTGGGTGTCGGGGTAGGGACGAACATCGCCGATCTGGGCGAGGGCGACGCGATTATGGTTGTCGCCAGCAACTTACATGAAGAAGCGCCGATCTGGTGGCTGCGAGTTAAAGCGGCGGCTGAACGCGGCGCAGAGGTAATTGTGATTAACGGGCGGTATACCCGCCTGGATGATTTTGCAACACACAGCATCCGTTACGATTATGGCGATGAAGTATCGACCATCAACGCGATGCTGGGGACCCGTAAGCCAAAACCGGGCCGGGACGTAAACGGTCTGGACGCGGCTTACGATCAGGCTAAAAACCTCAAAGCCAGCGGCGAACTGAAGTCGGCGGCAAAAGCATTTGCCGAAGCGGAAAACGCTATTATCCTGGTTGGCGGCGAGGGGGTTGGCCCGGCGGCCAGCCATAATCTGACTCAGGCAGCTGCCAATCTACTGATGGCGACCGGCCATGTTGGGAAGCCCAACAACGGCCTGATCGTGGTCTGGGATGCAGCCAACAGCCAGGGCGCATTTGACATGGGCTTTAACTCACGGTTTGGCCCCGGCTATCAGGCGCTCGAAACGCCCGGCCTGGACTATCCCGGCATCTTTGCGGCATTGGAAAGCGGCAAGATCAAAGTGCTGCTGATCGCCGGAGCCGATCCGGTGTTTGATGACCTGGCCGCTGAAGAAGCCCTGAGCAATACCAAAGCTGACGTGATCGTGATGGATATGTTCCTGACCGAAACCGCCCAGCTTGCCGATGTGGTGCTGCCAATTCAGAGCATTGCCGAGGGAGAAGGGACTTACACCAGCGGCGAACGCCGGGTTCAGCGCTTCTTCCAGGCGATTGAGCCGGTGGGTGAAAGCAAATCAGTGTGGAAGATCGCCCAACTGATCGAGGAACGGATGGATGGTGAAAAGCCCGCGGTAGCCGCATCGCTGGTATTCAAGGAGATTACCGGGCAGGTTCCGCAGTATGCCGGGCTGACCTATCAGGGACTGGCCCAGGTCGAGGATCAATGGCCGGATGTGAGCGGCGAGGATCTGTATTACGGTGGGACGGCCTTCCAGAACTTTTCCGGGTTGGGGAAACAATGGCCGACGGCAGCAGAAGACCCCGGTGCTGCCCTTTATGCAGCCCCGGCAGCCGCTGCCGGTAAATCGCTGACCGGCAAAGAAAATACCTTTGTGGTGGTGCCGGTTAAAGCCCTGTACGACCGGGAGATGGTTGTTACCAAGTCAGAGGTCATTCAGGGGCGGGTGCCGATGCCGCATGCCGCGTTGAACCCGGATGACGCTTATCGCCTGGGGATTGTACCGGGCCATATCGTCGCCCTGACTGTCAGCGGGCGGATCATCCACCTGATGGCGATCACGGATGCTAACGTCTCGCCCGGCCTGGCCCTGATCCCCCGCCGCTTAGAAAAACAAATTGCGCCACTTAGCGCCGAACTCGCCTTGATCGGCAAACTGGAAGAGGCTTAAGTTATGAGCGATTTTCTGATCTTCGTGATCGATGCGACCGTCAAATCGGTACTGGTGATCGTCGCCTTATTGACGGGCTTCGCCTATACCACCTGGTTGGAACGCCGGTTTATCGCCGTGATCCAGGTGCGGGTTGGCCCGAATCGGGCCGGGCCGTTGGGACTGCTCCAGCCGGTAGCCGATGGGATCAAGCTCTTCTTTAAAGAGGATATTGTCCCGACTTCCGCCGATAAGGTAGTTTTCACCCTGGCCCCGATGCTGACCTCTGTCCCGGCGCTGATCGTGCTGGCGGTGGTTCCGGTCGGCCCGGCGGTGAACGTGTTTGGACATCAAACGACTCTTGGACTGGTGGATATCAATGTCGGGGTGCTGTACATCCTGGCGGTGACCTCCATCGCCGTGTATGGGATCGTGCTGGCGGGCTGGGCATCAGCCAATAAATATGCCATGTTGGGCGCGCTGCGAGCCTCGGCACAGATGATCAGCTATGAGATCGCGCTGGGCCTATCAATTCTTGGCCCGGTGCTGCTGGCCGAATCGATGAGCCTCGGCGACATTATCAACGCGCAAAAGAATCTCTGGTTTGTGTTTATCCAACCCCTGGCGGCGATCGTGTTTTACGTCGCGGTGTTGGCCGAAACGAACCGCGCCCCGTTTGACCTGCCCGAAGCGGAGCAGGAATTAACCGCCGGTTATCACACCGAGTACAGCGGGATGAAGTTCGCGGCGTTCTTCATGGCTGAATACATGAAGATGATCGCCGTCAGTGCGATTTTTGCGGCGCTGTTCCTGGGTGGCTACCGGCTGTTTGGGCTGGAAACCCTGTTAAACGGCTGGATGGGGCCGATCATCCTGTTTGGGAAGGTGCTTGGCTCATTGATGTTCATGGTCTGGCTGCGGGCTACACTGCCCCGCTTCCGCTATGACCGGCTGATGACCTTCGGTTGGAAGGTGATGCTGCCGATGGCCCTGCTCAACTTTGTGGTAACAGCAGTACTGATTGTGTTCAACGTGATCCCGGCTTTTAGCTAGGAAAACCTCACCCCCCTGTGCTTAGACAATGGGCTTAAGCCCATTGTCCGCACCCGCCCCCCATTAATGGGGGACAAATCCGAGTGAGCGAGGATTAGGGGGTGGGCACCAACTTATTCGAAAACCGGGTTGTAAAAGGTAAAACGCATGTTAAAAGATAGCATTATCGCACCCCGGCGGCTGCTGGCGGTGTTTGAGGGAATGGCAACGACCATCAAGCATATTTTTCTCCCGGCAGTGACGATCCAGTACCCGGAAGAAAAACGCCCGGTGCAGGAACGATTCAAGGGGCGACACGAACTCAAGCGCTATGACAATGGCCTTGAGAAGTGCATCGGCTGCTCATTATGTGCAGCGGCCTGCCCTGCTGACGCGATCTGGGTGGAGGCGGAAGAGAATAACGACGACGAACGCTATTCGCCCGGTGAACGCTACGCCAAGACCTATGAGATCAATATGCTGCGCTGCATCTTCTGCGGCTACTGTGAGGATGCCTGCCCGACCGAAGCGATTGTGTTAGAACACAACTACGAATTAAGTTTTTACGACCGGGAAAGCGCCATCTATACCAAAGATATGCTGTTGGTTCCGGTTCCGACCGGTGGCGAAGACGTGCCGCAAAAGGTCAAGCCGGGCAGCTTCGACCGGTCTATCCCGGATATGGAAAATCCGAAGTAAGGTTAAGGAATCAGGCTAATGCTGGGTACGATTATCTTCTTTGTGCTGGCCGGAATCGCCGTTACAGCTGCCATAGGCATGTTAACCAGCGCCAATGCGGTCCATGCCGCGCTGTTCCTGGTGTTGAACTTCACCTGTGTGGCGTTGTTCTACCTGTTATTAAATGCGCCCTTCCTGGCGATGATCCAGATCACCGTCTACGCCGGGGCGATCATGGTATTGTTCCTGTTCGTGATCATGCTGCTGGGCGCGGAGCGTGTGCCGATCCAATCACGGCTGCGCTGGCAGTTCCCACTGGCCGTGGTGCTGGTGGTGCTGCTGCTGGGTGTGACGGCCTTTATCGCCTTCAGCCCAGAGGTGCAGGGCAGCATTACTAATCCAAGTGAGCTGACCGGAACCGATGCCAACTTTGGCAGCCCGGCGGCCCTCGGCGAGCGGTTGTACATGGATTATATGCTGCCGATTCAGATCGTGGGCGTTCTGCTGCTGGTCTCGATGATGGGAGCGGTGGTATTTGCCAGAGGCGAAAAGAATCACGCGCTCCCCGAAGGCAAAAAAGCGACAGGAGGAGATTGACCCGATGAATGATTCGATATTTCTTGCGCCCTCCAGCTACTTCATCATTCTGAGCGCGATCCTGTTCTCGATTGGGGTGGCGGGGGTGCTGATCCGGCGAAATGCGATCCTGATCTTGATGTCGATTGAGCTGATGCTGAATTCGGCAAACCTGGCCTTTGTGGCCTTCTCCCGCGTGTTTATGGACCTGGGCGGACAGGTGTTTGTGTTCTTTGTGATCACGGTGGCGGCGGCGGAAGTCGCGATTGGCCTGGCGCTGATCGTTGCGATCTTCCGCACCAAGCATAGTACCGACATCGACGAACTCAACACGATGGAGGGGTAGGGCTGTGTGAAGGTGAATACCCCCCGTGCAGCCTGACGGCTGCATCCGCCCCCCTTGCAAGGGGGGCAAAATCCGAGCGTGACCAAGCGAGGATTGGGGGGTAAAAAATAGTACCAACCTGACGCAGCACCGGTATACCTCACCCACTACTTAATGGGAAAATATTTATGGCTGGATTGTTCTCAATCGCACCGTTAGTAATCTTTATTCCCTTTGCGGGCGTGCTGATCAACGTCTTCTTCGGGCGGGTATTGATGCCCGATACCGATAGCAAAGGCCCCGGCATCGTGGCTTCGATCATGGCGGGCAGTACGTTCGTTGTGGCGCTGCTCCTGTTTATTGCGCTGTTGGGCCACCCGGAAGGGGCGGAAATCCCCCTGCTGACCTTCATCGACCTGACGACGGGTGACTTCCACCTGGAAATCCCGTGGACGTTTAAGATTGATACGCTGTCTTCGGTGATGATGCTGGTGGTGTCCGGCGTCGGAACGCTGATCCATATCTACGCCATCGGCTATATGGATTACGATATCGACGTGAAGGCGCTCGAATGGCATCTCTCCGAAGCGGAACATTACGACCTGAAGCGCCGCCGGTTCAGCCGCTTCTTCACCTATCTAAACCTGTTCCTCGGCTCGATGCTGGTGCTGGTCACCGGCAACAACTACCTGATGATGTTTGTCGGGTGGGAACTGGTCGGGTTGTGCAGTTTCTTGCTGATCGGGTTCTGGTATGATGATCCGCACCACACCGAATCAGGCGAGACAAAAGGCATCGAGAATGCTGCCGCCGGGAAGAAGGCGTTTATCGTCAACCGGGTTGGTGACTTCGGGATGCTGACGGCGATCTTCCTGATCTTCTGGACGTTCGGTACATTGAAATTCGATGACGTGTTTGCCCGTGCTCAATGCATGGTCGAATCACCGCAGGCCGAATGCCTGGCCGTGTCAGCCGCCGATATGCACACCGAAGCAGCCGGTGAACATGAGGCCGAAGCTGAACATGCTGAAGCGGTCAGCCTGGATACCCCGATTGCTATCGGGCCGTTCCAGCCGCGCTACGGGGTGGTGATCACGCTGATCGGGTTGTTCCTGCTGTTAGGTGCAACCGGTAAGAGTGCGCAAATCCCGCTGTTCGTCTGGCTGCCGGACGCGATGGCCGGGCCTACCCCTGTCAGTGCCCTGATCCACGCAGCGACGATGGTCACGGCGGGGATTTACATGATCACCCGGAGCAACGTGCTGTACACGCTGACTCCGCAAGCCAGCCATACCGTCGCTCTGGTCGGCGCGTTGACGGCGTTTGTCGCCGGGACGATTGCGATCGGGCAGTTTGATATCAAGCGGGTGCTGGCCTACTCGACGATCAGCCAGCTTGGGTTCATGATCGCGGCGGTTGGATTGGGCGGGTACATCGCAGGGATTTTCCACCTGGCAACTCATGCCTTCTTCAAAGCGCTGCTGTTCCTGGCCTCCGGGTCGATTATCCAGGGGATGGAACGTGGGATGCTGGGTGATGGACACAACGATCATCACGACGAACATGATGACCATCATGAACATGTCGATCCACAGGACATGCGCAACATGGGCGGGATGCTCAAGCAGATGCCCTACACCAGTTGGACATTCATTATCGGGGCGCTGGCGCTGGCCGGTATCCCACCGCTGGCGGGCTTCTGGAGCAAGGACGAAATCCTGCTTGATGCCAGCCACGAGAGTATGCTGGTCTACATCCTGTTGAGTATCGCCGCGTTCTGCACCGCGTTCTACATGGGGCGGCAGGTGTTTATGGTGTTCTTCGGGAAGCCGCGCACTAATGCATCGGCACACGCTACCGAGAGTAAGCCGGTCGTTTACTGGCCGCTGTTAATCCTCGGTGGGCTGGCTGTATTCGGCGGGTTGATGAATCTACCCTTCGGTGGTTTCCACCAGTTGGGACACTGGCTCGAAGAGAGTGTGGTGAATGCCCACATTGCCGGGTTCCAACCGAGTGTTGCGATAACATCAACCGTACTAGGTTTGATCGCCATCGGCCTGAGCTATGTGATCTACGGCAGACAACCGATAGAGACAGCCGATCAACGTGATCCGTTAGAGGCTGCCGGGCCGGTATTCACCTTCTTAAATCGTAAATGGTATTGGGACGAGCTGTACCACGTCGTCTTTGTGGATCCTTACAACCGGCTGGGGACTTTCCTGGCGGATGTTATCGACTGGGAATTCTGGCATGACTTTGTGCATGACCGGATTATCAACGCCTTCTACGATGGATGGGCGGCGATTTTGAGCGAGCCGATTGACCTGGGTGTGGTTGACGGCGCGGTCAATGGGATCGCCCAGTTGATCGGTGGGTCGTCGCGGGAACTGCGCCGCGTCCAGACCGGCTATGTGCGGAATTATGCACTGGCGGTCGCGCTGGGTGTGGTGGTGATCCTGGTTTTCCTGGCGATACGGTTTTTGTAGATATGAGATTTACGCAGTTGAACCCCCCATCGCACTCACGCGCTAGCGCGTGAGTCGCGATTCGCCCCCCTTCGCAAAGGGGGGCAGACACTGCGTTAGCAGTGGCGGGGGGTTGACGAACAGGTATCATGAATTTGCTCATTGAGGGAGCACTATGACGGAATTTCCTGCTTTTCTGACACTTATCCTGGCGCTGCCGCTGGTCGGTTTCTTTGTGGTGCTGGCAACGCCAAACAAGAACGAGGATTTCATCCGGTGGTCGGCCTTTCTATTCTCGGCGGTCACGTTTGTGGTGTCGCTGTTCCTGCTCACCCAGCCATTCTCATTGAATAGTGATTACCTGTGGGCAGGTCGAGTCGATTGGATACCAACCGCCGGGATCAGTTATGCGCTCGGCGTGGACGGGATGAGCATCCTGCTGGTCTTGCTCACCACGCTGATCAGCCCGATTGCGATCCTGTCGTCGTTCACGTCGGTCACGGAACGGATCAAGGCTTACTACGCCTTTATGCTGCTGCTTGAAACGGCAATGGTGGGTGTGTTTGTCTCGCTCGATCTGTTCCTGTTTTACGTGTTCTGGGAGTTCACCCTGGTGCCGATGTACTTCTTAATCGGTATCTGGGGCGGCCCCAACCGGCAGTACGCGTCGATCAAGTTCTTCCTGTACACGATGGCCGGGTCGATCTTGATGCTGCTGGCGATCCTGTTCCTGGGGATCACCGGCGGGACGTTCTTCCTGCCCGACCTGGTGGGGATGGAATTTGCGGCGGTAACCGAAAGCCTGCTGTTCCTGGGGTTTGCGATTGCCTTTGCGATCAAAGTCCCAATCTGGCCGCTGCACTCGTGGCTGCCGGATGCTCACGTCCAGGCTCCAACCGCCGGTTCGGTGATCCTGGCAGGTGTGCTGCTGAAGATGGGTACTTACGGCTTTGTCCGGTTTAATCTGCCGCTGTTCCCGAATGCGTCCGTCCGGTTTGCGCCTTACATCGGCGCGCTGGCGGTGATCGGCATTATCTACGGCGCGTGGGTCAGTTATGCCCAGAAAGATGTCAAGAAGCTGGTCGCTTATTCGTCGGTCAGCCACCTGGGCTTTGTGATGCTGGGTATCTTCTCCCTCAATGCGATTGGTATTCAGGGCGCGATCCTGCAAATGGTCAATCATGGTCTGAGCACGGGCGCGTTGTTCTTGCTGGTCGGAATGATTTACGAGCGGCGGCATACCCGTGACCTGGAAGCGTTCGGCGGGCTGTGGCAGGCGATGCCGGTCTTTACGGCCCTATCGCTGATCGTCACCCTGTCGTCAATGGGTCTGCCCGGCCTGAACGGGTTTGTTGGTGAGTTTACGATCCTGATGGGATCGTTTAACTCCGGGGCGCTCGGTGTGCGGCCCTGGTTGTTCACCGGGCTGGCGACGTTGGGCGTGATCATGGCGGCGATTTACCTGCTGTACATGTTCCAGAAGGTCTACCTGGGGCCGCTCGACAAGGACGAGAATCGCAAGCTGTCCGATCTCAATCTGCGCGAAGTGCTGACGCTGGCTCCGCTGATCATCCTGATTTTCTGGATCGGGCTGTATGCCGCGCCGTTCTTCAATGTGATGGAGCCATCGGTACAGGCTTTGTTGAATGCCGCGCCTTTTGTGGCGGTGCTGCCGTAGTAAAGGGTCTGATGCATGATTACCCCCCATCGTGCTCACGCGCTTGCGCGTTCGCCCGATTCGCCCCCCTTGCAAGGGGGGGCAGATACCGCTTTAGCGGTAGCAGGGGGTCAATTAATGA
>JBNKDD010000016.1:0-39457 GCA_050288085.1 Anaerolineae bacterium | reverse complement strand
CGTGCATCCAAGCTGGTCGCAGGCGCCTCCGGCTTCGCGGTTCAATACAACAAGGCGATCGTCGGCAAGAATGCCTTTGCCCACGAGAGCGGCATCCACCAGGACGGCATGCTGAAGCACCAGGAGACCTACGAGATCATGCGCCCCGAGACGGTCGGAGCGACGAAGACTCAGCTGGTGCTGGGGAAGCACTCCGGGCGGCACGCGCTCAAGGTCAGGCTGCAAGAACTGGGTTATGAATTAACCGACGACGAACTCAGGACGGCATTTGACCGCTTCAAGCGGCTGGCCGACAAGAAGAAGACCATCACCGATGCCGATCTGGAAGCAGTGATCACCGACGAACTTTCTAAGACGGTCGAAGTTTACAAACTCGACGGCGTGCAGGTCGCCTGTGGGACACTCGGTATGCCAACCGCTACCGTCCGGCTGATCGGACCGGATGGCGAAACACATACTGTGGCCTGTGTCGGAACCGGCCCGGTTGATGCGGCTTACAAGGCCGTTGACGAGATCATCGGCATAACCGCCACCCTGCTCGAATTCAACATCAACGCCGTTACCGAAGGCATCGACGCTATCGGCGAGGTAACCGTCCGGATCGAAGGCGAAAACGGCGGCAGCGAAGTGGTCAATCCACAGCGCGGCACCAGTTGGAAGCGCACCTTCGGCGGGCACGGCACATCGACCGATATCATCGTTGCCAGCGTGCGGGCCTATCTGGCCGCATTGAATAAACTGCTGGCTGCCAAAGGCTATGCCGGTCAACCTGCCGAGGAACAGACAGAGGTTGCCGGGGGAGTGGCCGGATAATGGCTAGGTTTACTGTCGGGGCTGCACAGCCCATCATCATTATTATTATTAGCTAACCGAGCAACGGGGGTTGTTGGCCGGGCGAGCGGGCCTGCAAATCCCCGCCGCCCGGCTTTTCGCGTGTATAGACAAAGCGAAATGTAGGGGCGCCAGACGTATTTAGTCTGCGCATGCATGCGCCCAGGACAGGGACAAGGACAAATCAGAGGAGAGAGGAAAAAACACAATGGCGAAATTCACCACACTCACAGCAAAAATGATGCCGCTGCCCGTTGATAACGTGGACACCGACCAGATCATCCCGGCCCGCTTCCTGAAAGTGACCGACAAGAACGGCCTGGGCAAAGTGCTGTTCTGCGACTGGCGTTACCAGGAAACCGTTCCGAACGTGGCGGAGGCCGATTCGGCTACCCCCAACCCGGACTTTGTATTGAATGATCCGACCTACGAAGGCGCAAAAATCCTGCTGGCGGGCGATAACTTCGGCAGCGGATCATCGCGGGAACACGCGCCCTGGTCGCTGATGGCTTACGGCTTCCAGGCAGTCATTGCCCGGTCCTTTGCCGATATCTTCCAGAACAACGCACTCAAGAACGGCCTGCTGCCGATAGCGGTCGATGCGGAAACGTACCAGGATTTACTGGATTTAATCGAGGAAGCGCCGCAGGTTGAAGTCACCATCGACCTGGAAACGCAGACCGTCCACCTACCCGGCGATCAGTCGGTAAACTTCCCGGTCGATGGTTTTGCCAGATCCTGCTTATTGAAGGGTGTTGACCAGTTAGGGTATTTAATGTCATTTGAAGATCAGATCAAGGCATACGAGGAGGCTCATAATGTCTAAGCACCTTACCGGCCCAAATGTAGTACAGGTATACGATACGACCCTGCGTGATGGCACGCAGCGTGAAGGAATCTCGCTTTCGGCCCAGGATAAGGTGCGGATCGCTGAGCGTCTCGATCAACTCGGTGTGACCTTCATCGAGGGCGGTTGGCCCGGCTCAAACCCGAAGGATGTCGAGTTCTTCGAGCGGGCAAAGGATATGGAGTGGCAGCACGCCCTGATCGCCGCTTTTGGCTCGACCTGCCGGGTGGGTTCCCAGCCGGAAAGTGACGCCAATATCAAGGCCCTGCTCGATGCCCAGACCCCGGTCTGTACGGTTGTCGGCAAGTCATCAACCCTGCACGTCACCGATGTCCTTCGCACCACCTTCGACGAGAACCTGCGGATCATCGAAGAGAGCGTCGCTTACCTGGTTGCCCAGGGGCGGCGGGTCGTCTACGATGCCGAGCACTTCTTCGACGGTTATAAGCTCGATAACGATTATGCAGTAGAGACACTCCGGGCAGCGGTACGCGGCGGGGCCGAGATCGTCGTACTGTGTGACACCAACGGCGGCACCATGCCCTGGGAGATCGAAGCCTTCACCCGGACGATCCGCACCGCCTTGAACAATTTCCCACTCGGTATGCACGCTCATAACGACGGCGAATTAGGCGTCGCGAACTCGTTAGCGGCAGTTCGTGAAGGAGCGATCCACGTTCAGGGCACGATCAATGGTTATGGCGAACGCTGCGGCAATGCCAACCTGTGCTCAATCGTCCCCGACCTGGAGATCAAGATGGGCAAGCAGTGTTTGCCGGACGGTCAACTCCGCAACCTGTATGACCTGGCCCACTTCGTCGCCGAGGTCGCGAACCTCAGCCCGGACGAGCACGCCGCTTACGTCGGTCGGAGCGCCTTCGCCCACAAGGGTGGGATCCACGTCGCCGCGATCCGCCGCAACCCCGATTCCTACCAGCACATCGACCCGGAGATCGTCGGCAACGAGATGCGGATCGTGGTCAGCGAATTATCAGGGCGGGGCAACCTGCTCAGCAAAGCGGATGAATACGGCCTCGATGTTGAAAGCGCGGGCGCAGTCGAGGTACTGAACGAGATCAAAGAACTCGAATCACGCGGCTTTTCCTTTGAGGCAGCGGAAGCATCGGTAGCCCTGATGCTCAAGCGCCAGGATAAGGATTATGTCCAGCCGTTTGAAATGATCGACTATACTGTGACGGTCGAGCATCGCCAGAAGCGCGGCATGGTCACCGAGGCAACGGTCAAGGTGCGGGTCAACGGGGATATCCTCCACACCGCCGCCGACGGCAATGGCCCGGTCAATGCCCTGGACGCCGCCCTACGGAAAGCGCTTCGGGACAAATACCCGGCTGTTGAACACTTCAAACTGGCCGATTTCAAAGTCCGTATCCTGGATAGCAAGAGCGGCACCGGGGCAACAGTCCGTGTGCTGATCGATACCCAGAACCACCACGAACGGTGGAGCACCGTCGGGGCATCAGCTAACATCATCGAAGCCTCGTGGCGGGCCTTATCGGACAGCATCGAGTATGGTTTGATGTTGCATGAGGAAGAGATCGCGCCTGAGACAGAGCGCGTTGCGCTCAGGTAGGAGCCTGGCTTTTTCAAAGATCACAAATGGGGTGCAGCATGCTGCGCCCCTTGATACTTATCATCGGGACTTTAGTGTTGACTCACTTCCCTTTCGCTCAAAATCCAGTCATATTGACAGTACAGTTAAGGATTCTTCCACTCGGCTTTCCAGGTACCTGTGTTCTCAGAAAAAAACAGGGTATGATTGCATATAGTCAGTTCAAAGGTACCTTCCATTGTTGTATCCGTTGTGTTTCCGCTGATGTGTAGAACTTCGTATGGTTGCCCTTCAGGAACGACACCAAGGCTCATCAAGGCAGGCCCCAGTTCCGTTTCGACATCTTCATATTCCATAGAATGAGAGATTACAAAAGTGTCATCGTCGTTAACCTGCAACTGCAGTTGATCGATCTTTATTGTACACCCCTGTCTGGGCGTTCCCATGTAAGTTGTCATTTCGAAGTTACTGATATTGCCATCATCCGAAAGATCGAAAGACACTTTCGCCTCACCAGATTCGCTATCCTCGTTAGCCCAGTGACCAGACTGGGGAACTGAAGTTTCAGGTCTGAGGGCTGGTACGGCGCTGCATCCTGATGCAATAATGATAAGAAGGATAAATATCAATAGATGAAAATAGAACTTGTTTCCTTGCGTATCCATTTCAGTTGCTCCTCATTGTTTTATTAGGTTTGATATATGCATGTTTGCACATCCATATATTTATTGACTTTCTCCTTGTGGTTATCCACGAAATCTTCTACATATCTGGTGAACTAAGCACATTGTGCGGACATAGCAATACCCAATACCGACCCATTGCAAACGCATAAATTACTTCCACCAGGTGATTGAATCCGACTAATGACTTCAATGCATGTTTGTTCCAGGGAAGCACTGTTGGTGGCTATGTTGGGGAATGTCAGTTGGTTAGGTGAGCGATGCTAGCTTGCGAAGATGGCCTGCTCATAGTATATGGTCATTAGGGGAACCTGTAAAGAGGTTGTGTTATAACTAATATTTCGAGATTTTACATCAGATACTGGAAATGCCAGTTATCATGTGGATGAGATCATGCCGAAAAAACCACCCGATCTGGACACCAACCCCATCTACCAACGGCTGACTCGCAACAGCGGTTGGCCCGACGAAAAGGCCGTGATCTGGCTGGTCGTCGCCACCGTTGGGGCCGGGCTACTTTTTGATCTGACAGCATTGTTAGTAATGCCCGGCTGTCTGATCGGGACAGTTATATGTCTGGGTTGGATTTCTATACTGCTCACCCCGGCAATATTGGCGGTGATGGCTGTATCTATCGTTACAAACGATTTGCAAAAAGAAGACTTCCAGATGATGAAGTTAACACTCGCCACCGATAAAAGCCTCCTCCACGGTTACACCTTTGCCACCTTACACCGCCTGCGTATTTTAACCATCTCCACGCGAAGTTTGATCCCTGCATTGATAGCATTGGTTTTTATCGTACTGCTTCAGGCTGGTTTGCCGGACTTATCCGTTATCGGCAGCGTCATTATCACAGCCGTGGGCACGCTTGTTTTTGTGATGGCAACACGTCAGTTTAACGAACTGGGTGCAGCATTAGGTGTCACCCTGGCAATATGGTGGCAGCGTCCCATCCTCGCAGCAGTTGGTGCTTTGCTCATTATGTTAACAATGACCCCTATACCGCTTTGCATCCTGGGGTATATTTTGATAACAATTGCCTTTATATTCCTTTGAGAAGGCCCAACAACCGCATCAAGAGACATTCATATACTTATCCAACCACGCCAGCATTTTCTCCGGCCTCTCACCGAAGTAATTGTAGCCGTCGAACCGCTCTAAATTGCCTTCTATCCAGAACAACTCTTTATCTGATGTGGTCAGATCGTAAAAGCCCTGTACGTCCGCCGGTTCCGTCCAGGCATCTTCCCTGACCTGCACATACATGATCGGCGCGGTAAGCGATGGAATGTATTCCCTCGGTGACATTTCCTCCAGGCCAACCCCGGCCAACTGTTTCACCTGCTCGTTGATCTGGGGATAACGCCCCTTGAAGATCGGCATCTTATCCACTAAATAGTGGCGGATGAAAACATCATAGGAAACCGGCTGGATAGCAACCACCGCTTTGATATCCGCAAAGAGCTCTGGTTCCTTCGACATCGCAATCAACGCCGAATTTGCCCCCATGCAGTTAACCACCATCCCGACCTGTTTGGCGCTCAATTCGGGGTCAGCTTTGATATAGTCCATCGCCCCGACGACATCCTGCCACTCGAAGTAACCGATGCCACAAATCCCGTTGTTAGCCCCTTCACTCTCCCCGTGATTCCTGAAGTCGAAGATAAAGACGCCATACCCCGCGTCATTTAACCGCCTGACCACCTTCAGCAGTTCCACTTCTACATCACTGATCCGCATCACCCCCTGCCCCTTGGTATGGAAGCCATAACGGTTAAAGGGCATCGGATGCGTGAAAATAATCAGGTTGTCGGAGGTGCCCGGAATATACCAGGCTTTTAGATGGACGTTGTCCCGCGTAGTGAATTCAATATCGCGATAGTCCATGCCGTAATCCGACGGATTTTTCACAATCGGTCTTCTAGGCGGCACAATTGAGGCACTGGCTAAAAACCGCGAAAGCATATCCTTTTCACCTTTCTCTGTGGAAAAACAGCCCGTAGAAAAGCTTACCACCGACTCGTAACTTCTGCACCGTTAATCGCATTTGCTACTATAATAGAGATAAGGACAAGTTGCGGAGGTGGCCCCCATGTTCAGTTTAGAATTCAAGAACCCGATCATGAAACGGCTGGTGCGGCACATCAACTGGCCGTCGCTGCCGGTAACGCGCCTGATAGCCGTCGTCGCCGGGTTAGTGGGGTTGGGGGTATACGCAGCCGCCGCCATACAATCCGGTGGGCAGACCTCACTTGATGACAGTGTATGGTTGGTGGTCTGGGGATTGATGATCCTCGCCCCGGCGATCATGGCGCTGGTTGCGGCGACTATCACCGCCCACGACGTGAGCCAGCCGGAACACCAACTCCTGCGCCTGACGCGCCTATCCGCCCCCCGGATCGTGAAGGGTTATACGATGGCGGTCGCCTGGCGGATGCGGGTCCCGCTTGCCATCCTGGTCGGCCTCAGTCCAATCCTGCTGATCGGCCCCGGAATCCTGGCAATCAGCAGCTCTTCGGCCATTGCAATCGGCATCACCTCCGGGTTGATGCTGGCACTGGTCGCCACCTTCCAGCTTGCGATTGTCTGGATGGCAAGTCTGCTTGGTCTGTACGT
This sequence comes from Anaerolineae bacterium, assembly GCA_050288085.1. Lineage (GTDB taxonomy): Bacteria > Chloroflexota > Anaerolineae > Aggregatilineales > UBA3940 > JBNKDD01. The sequence continues at coordinate 32,907 of JBNKDD010000016.1, read as the reverse complement.
GGGTATCTGGGCCGGGCTGAAGTGGAAAAACGTGCTGGTTGCAGCAACAACCGCCCCGATCATCATCCTGATCCCGATGGCGATCACCGGCTGGATGGTTCACTTTACAGCGGGTATCTGTGGGGTGCTGGTCGCATTCTGGATGGTCTTTATGCTGTATGCGGCCTACGCCAAAGTAGAGAAGATCGCCCGGGAGATGTTCCCCTGAATGTAAACCTCACCCCCGATCTCCCTCCGGTCGATCTGCCCCCTCTCCAAATTGGAGAGGGGGAGGGAGAGCCGCCAGAGGCGACTCGGAAGGGGGTGAGGTGATAGATTATCCCACTTCCAGCTTCTCGCGGCGCTTTTGCTCTTTAACCCGTATCTCATTATCCAACACGCGCTTACGAATACGCATGCTCTCAGGCGTAATTTCGAGCAGTTCGTCATCCGCCAGAAATTCGATACAGTCATCCAGGCTCATGTCACGGGCCGGGGTCAACCGGATCGCTTCTTCGGCGAAACTGCGGCGGTGATTGGTCAGGTTTTTGGATTTCGCCACGTTGATCGGAATATCACCGGGCCGGACGTTCTCGCCAACCACCATCCCCTCGTAGACTTCAACGCCGGGGCCAATAAACAGGGTGCCACGCTCCTGGGCATTATTCAGCGCATAGGCGGTTGACATACCATGTTCCCAGGCCACCAGGCTGCCAAAGCGCCGCCCCATGATCGTCCCCATAAAGGGTTCATAACCATGTAGAATGCTGTGCATCTGGCCCATGCCGCTGGTAGCGGTCAGGAAGTTAGCGCGGAATCCCAGCAAGCCCCGTGTCGGGACAAGATACTTGATATGGGTGGTGCCGTTCGAGCTGTGCATGTCGATCATCTGCCCGCGCCGTGCACCTAATAATTCAACCACTACCCCGACCAGGTCGTCGGCGATCTCGATCTGGACTTCCTCGATAGGCTCTAACAGTTCGCCGCTGTCCGGGTCTTCTTTCATAATGACTTCCGGGCGGCTGACCTCGAACTCGTAGCCCTCGCGCCGCATCGTCTCGATCAGGATCGCGAGGTGCAGTTCACCGCGCCCGCTAACCACAAACTTCTCGGCGCTGTCACCATCCACTACACGAAGCGCAACGTTGTGCCGCACCTCTTCATAGAGACGCTGACGCAGCCGCCGCGATGTCCCCCATCCGGTCCGCCCCTCACGCCCGGCAAAGGGGGAAGTATTCACGCCGAAGGTCATCCGCACAGTGGGCTGCTCGACCAGGATGGCAGGCAGCGCTTCCACAGTATCCGGGTGAGCGATGGTATCGCTAATGTCGATCTCTTCCAACCCACCAAAGGCGATGATATCCCCCGCGTGAGCCTCATCGATCTCAACCCGTTCCAGGTTGTGATAGGTAAACAGGTATTCGATCCGCCCAGGGATGCGCTCACCATCCGGGGTAATCTGCACTACATCCATCCCCCGCTTGATCACGCCCGACCGCAGTCGGCCTACCCCGATCTGGCCCTTGTAGTTGTCGTAATCCAGGGTAGTGACCAATAAGCGAGGCGGGACGTTCTCGTCCACTTCGGGGCCAGGAACCGCCTTAAGGATAGTTTCGAACAACGGGATCAGGTTATCCTTGATGTCCGCCGGATCGTACCCGGCCACCCCGGACAACCCTTCGGCGTAGATCACCGGGAAATCGGCCTGCTCGTCGCTTGCACCAAGTTCGATGAACAGGTCAAAAGTCTCGTTCAAGACCTCTTCCGGGCGGGCATTGCGGCGGTCGATCTTGTTGATCACCACGATCACCCGCAGGCCCAGCTCTAAAGCCTTACGCAAAACAAAGCGAGTCTGGGGCATTGGCCCTTCGACCGCGTCGATCAGCAGCAGCGCCCCATCAACCATGTTCAGCACGCGTTCAACCTCGCCGCCAAAATCGGCGTGGCCTGGGGTATCGACAATATTGATCTTGACGCCGTTCCAGGTGACGGAAACGTTCTTTGCCAGGATCGTAATCCCACGCTCGCGCTCCAGATCGTTGGAATCGAGAATCCGCTCGCCAACGCTGCTGGCGTCGCGGAAGACGTTTGATTGTTTCAACATGCCATCGACCAGCGTCGTCTTGCCATGATCGACATGGGCGATGATGGCGATGTTGCGAATGTCATCTCGGATACTTATCACCGGTGTTCTCCTCTAAACGTAAACCGTGTGTACCTATACAATGCGTTAACACGCAAACAGCGCCCTTTTTAAGGGCGCGTAAATAGATCATAGCACGCTTTTGGATTTCGTCCACTCGAATACTCAGGTCAGGGTGATGATCCTCGGCATCTCACCTCATATTATTCTCCCGTGCCAAAGAAGTAGATCAGCAGATCATCATACAGCGCGTGGTAATTTCCCCAGGAATGTCCGTCACTCACTTCGAGGTAGCGGTAGGGATAGCCCCTATCCTCCATGATCCCGGCCAGGTCGCGAGTGCCCAGGAAATCCACATCTCCCAGAATCCCGGCACTGACGAACACCTTGATGGGTAAGTCGTGGCTGTCCAGGTACCCCCTGAACAGGCTGCGGTCGGGGATGTGCGGGGATAGGGCCGCGTTCAGGTGAAACGTATCCGAATGGTACAGGCCCATGTTCAAGGCGTGGAAGCCGCCCGAAGAGGAGCCCATCATCAATCTGGCCTCCGGCGTGGGATCGGTGCGATATGCTTCATCAATGGTGGGGACTAGCTCGTCCACCAGGAATTGATCGAATTTCTCATTTCCCATCAACTCATCAAAGCGGCGGTTATGCCCGGTGTCCGGGTCGCGTGCATCGATAAACACGGCGAGCACCGGCTGGATCGCACCATCTGCGATCAGGTTATCCAACGCAATGACCAGCATCCCCAACTCATCGTCAGCATATTCTTGACCATCCGTGACATAGACAACCGGTAGGTTTTGCAGATCAGAGTAGCCCACCGGGATGTACACCCGGTAGTTGACATCATAGCCGAGGCTCTCACTCTGAAACCGGATATCCTCGCTCAGGTTTCCTCTTGGCACATCATCCCGCCGGATGACATAATCAGGCGGAACATAGTCCGGCATGCGCAGTTCAGAGACAGGCCCCGATCCTTCCATATTCTGATAGGGGTTCAGCGGATCGAGGATTTTCCGCCAGCCGCTGACTATGATCCGGTAGCTGAACCGGGCATCCATCGGGAAGCGGCGCTTATAGACCCAGATATTGGAATCGCCTAGCCGGGTTCCTTGCATCTTCATCAGTGCCTGATTGGTCACGACAAAGTCCGCGCTCCACGTTACGCTGACCGCATCCCCACGATACATAAAGACAGCAGTATCGTCGAATATGAGAGGCATCCGACCGGTCGCGACGATGGCCTCCCACAGGGGATCATAATCGCCGTCGGACACCACCTGCTCCAGCATGGCTTCGAATTCTTCCAGCGTGGCCGATGTGATATCGTCGGGCGAGATTGATTTAGCTGACAGATGTGCGGCGCTGCATCCCATCAGGGCCAGACATGAGAGTCCCAGAATCATTTGGATGAACGGATGTGCCCTCAATCGATCTCCTCGCCGTACACATCCTCTATGGCCGGTCGCCGGGCCACCGCCCTTCTCAATGCCCACCTCGACTGCTTCCAGCGCCTCTTCAGGCGTGAGCTTTCTTCCTTTGTCTGGCAATTTCATCTAGTTCTGCCTGTGATAAAGAATCAACTTTCCTACCCTCGCACCAGAGCAGTTATCGATTGTGATGTATTCCTTGATAGGTTATCATCTCCAGGGTTTCGATCTGGATTGATTACATTCCCCAGGTAAAGGCTATGATTTTGACAACATTCCACAATCTTTCTACCAGGTGTTAGATGACATCACAACCCATGCACAACACACCCACGACAAAAAACAAAATCGGGCAAAATGTTTTCTTAAGTGATGATACTTCTATCGGAGAAGGCGTATCGATTGGCAACAATGTCACGATTTATCCAGGCGTAACTATTGGTGATAATACCACCATCTTTGATGGAGCCGTTATTGGTCGGCCTCCCTTAGCCACCAGCAGCACAAACCGCCCGGTGGATAGTACAATCCAGGAAGTGAAAATCGGGGCGGGCTGCGTCATCGGGGCAAACGCTGTGCTTTATACCGGCATTACAATCGGAAATCAGGTTTTGATCGGGGACCTCGCGTCCATTCGTGAGGGCTGCGAGTTTGCCGATCAAGTTGTCATCGGACGGGGTGTTCTTGTCATGTACAACACCTTTGTCGGAGCACACACCCGTGTCATTGATGGGGCGATCCTGACCGGTGAAATGTTCATTGATGAAGATGTCTTTATTGGCCCAGGGGTCAATACGATTAACGATAACAACGTCTATACCATGCGCTTTGGTTTAATTCCTTTCGAGGTGCATGGCCCGATTATCGAGCGTTTTGCCCTGATCGGAACCGGGGCCCACCTTGCAGCGGGGATCAAGATCGGTATGGGAGCTATTGTCGCCCCTAACGCAATGGTGACCCGCGATGTTCCTCCCTGGACAAAGGTCGCCGGTGTCCCTGCCAGAGATATGGGTATGGTTGACCCGGAAATACGACAACAAATACTTCAGCGCTTCAATCTGGATAGTGAACTTACCAACGAATAGCCATGAGCCTGATTACAGTTATTGTCCCGGTTTATCATAATGCCACCAGCCTTCCTGACCTCCTGTCTGAGCTACAGAATTTAGCCTCACGTAACGCTTATGATACGTTTGAGTTTATCTTTGTTGACGATGGCTCTCAGGATCAATCGTTAGCTGTCTTGCAAAAGCTGGTACAACAAGAGCCACCTATACAGATCATCAAAATCCCAGGCTTTAGGCCATATAGCCCAGATCGCGTAAGCGCTGCCGGATAAGTTCTTCTTCTTCTTCTGTGTAACCAGATTGACTGTCTATACGACTATCAAGCTCGTCATCATCTACAAATTCCAGGGCCAGTACTTTTTGAGCCTCCTGTGTAAACACAGACTGCAATACATGCCCATCCATACTCTTAGGAACAGCTACGCCCATTGCATATAGAATGGTTGGCGCAAGATCAATCATAGCCGGTGCATCCAACTTGCTGCCAGCTTCGATTTGAGAGCCAGAGATTATAAATATGCCATTCATTCGATGATCACCAGGCTGCCCGAAATTATCCTCGACAATATTGTTTGAACCAAAATCAGCATGACCAAAACCAAAATATTCAAACTGGCTGGATTCCAGAATTAAGTCTGGCATATCTTGCACGTAAGGCCCGGTGTAGATTTCTTCTGGGTAATGCACATTTTGAAAGACCGGTTGGCCTGTCATTGGATTTTTCAGCTTAAGTGCTTCCTCTTTAATAGTGGTGCGAAGTGCTTCATATTCTTCTCCAGCATAAACAATCCCCTGAGGACGTTTTCCGAGCAAGTTAAGATATATTTTGTTATAGCTCCCTGATGCAAACGCTTTTGTCTCTTTCCAGGAAACATCCAGCAAAGACAAGTAGATAAGACTCAATAAGCCATAACCTTTGCCACTCTTAACATTACTACGCAACCAGCCAAGCCCAATTGCTTGCAGCACCTTCAAGGTGTTTAGAGGAGTAAGACCGATTTTCCAAAATAAATATTTCAATTGACTGAGTGGATTTTTCTTAAACTTCATCAGACCTAACTTATGCAGCCAGTTATTTGCATGGAAATAGTACAGACAAGGCCCAAAGCCATGATCCGACATTATGAGTACCAGGGCGTCTTCCCCAAATGCGTCAATTAGTTGCCCCACAGCATCATCTACAGTTTGGTAATACTGTAGAATGTTCGCATCCCATTTAGCGCGCTCCTCCGAGTTGTGGCGTGGATCAGCTTTATCCAGAAGAGGCCATAGTTCATGCTGAACAGTGTCAACCGAAGAATAGACAATTGAAAAGAAATCCCAATCTTCTTTCTGCATCAAATATAATGCGGTTTCAGTTCTCGTTTTGACACATGTTTCCATATCGCGTAAGAACAAATCCGGTGTTCCAAAACGATTGGCTTCGCTGGGCACAAAAGGAAATGCGCCGATATTATTTTCTAATTCGTCCTTTAATTCCGGAGGATAGGTATACTCCACATTCCGCCCAGGTGTTAAGAAGCCTGTAATCATGCAGCCATTTAAGGCTTCAGGGGGATAAGTCATCGGCATACCAATAATGCAGGAGCGCTGATTATGCTTATCCAGAATATTCCATAGGGTTGCGGCTTTACGCGTCTGACTGCTAGCCAGACTCACACCGTAACTATTTTCCTTTGGCGCAATAAAATCAACCAGCCCATGCTTACCTGGATTCTTCCCCGTCACAAACGATGTCCAGGCTGCGGCTGTAATTGGGGGAGTAGTGCTTTCTAAATCAGAAGAAACGCCATTTTCAATTAAGCGTGCAAGATTGGGCAAATATCCTTCATCAATCCACTCGCGAAGCAGATAAAAAGTGCCTCCATCCAGCCCAATTGCTAAAACTCGTGATTGTGTATTTTGTGTTGATGCGCTCATATGGCGTTTAATCCACCTCGTTCTTGTGTTCAATACTATAATCAATAATAAACCTTGGGCGTTTCCGCGTTTCATCTAGATTACGCCACAGATATTCTCCCAATATGCCAAGGATCACCATTTGAATGCCTGATGTAAGCAGTATCACCAGCATCGTAGATGCCCAACCCTGCGTTTTAAAATCTGTCGTTATACTCAAAATGATAATGAACACTGCATAAATCACCCCGGCGATACTGACCAACAGACCGAGGAGAGAAGCTAACCTTATGGGAAGATAAGAAAAGGCTACAAAAGAATCGATAAAATACTTTATCTTCTTTGCCAATGTCCACATAGAAGCCCCATATCGTCCTTCTCGCGCACGCCGTGTGTAATAGATCACCATAGGATCAAAACCCATCCACAGAATAAGCCCCATTAAATAAGCATTGTTTTCTTGAATATTGATAATTAGCTCATTTACCTGGCGATCAATCAGAAAAAAATCAAATCCCCGTTCAGGCATACTTCTTATCGCGAATCGACGAAAAAGCATGTAAAAGATATCTGCAATCAGGTTGGTTAATCCTGGGTCGTGACGTTCTCGGCGAGCTGCTAATACCACTTTCCGCCCATTACGCCAGGCCTGTAGCATCTCATGAAGCAGTTCCGGTGGGTCTTGCAGATCAGCCGCAATAGCAGCTATAGCATCACCTTGGGCATGCATCATCCCGGCGAGGATAGCTGCATTGGAACCAAAATTGCGAGATAGTTTAATCACGCGCATACGGGTTTCTTCTTGTGCCAATCCCTGTAAAACACTTAGTGATTCATCTTTAGAGCCATCATCTACAAATATAAACTCAAAACTCTCTTCAGAATTTTGTTCCGCAAGTTTTTTGAACTCGGTTAAGAGCGCGGCCAAACTTGCAGCATTATGGAAAACAGGCACAACAATAGAGATTAGAGCACTCATTGGCTCCCTTCCTCGGATCCTGGGTTGATTAAGCGATATATTTGAATGCTCTTACTATCATACGCCAAGGAAACATAATCTTCTGGCAGAGAGAGCGTCGTATCAATTTCCTCAATTTTCCATCCCACTCCCCCCCTAGGTAGAATTTCCACATTATCAATAATAAGATAGACCTCTCCATAAGTCTCAATTAAATCGACGACACTTTCCCCCGAAGGTGATCGAAAAAATTGTGCCTTCACAGCAGATCTCTCAGGAAAAGGCTCATAATCTTCACCAAACATCAAGCGCAAACGAGCAATATTGCCACCCATCAGTGCACTTTCATAATAGATACGCCGTTCTGCAAAGCCTGAAAGAAAAATACCATCATGATTAACAAGTAAGACAGCATCCGGGTTGGTCTGTGTTCTGATCCATTCAATCCCATCTGCATATTGGCTGACAGTCTCGTCTTCCGCTTTTAGTGATTCTCGAATAGTAAAATAATCATTGTATAATCCGTGCTTCAGCCGTGTGTAAGCATATAAAATCGTGGGGATAAGCAATATAGAAAAAATAGCCAGACGAACCGGGTATTTACGAAAAGCGTTTTTGTTTATCAGTTGAGCAATAACATGACCGGTCATGATTGCAAAGAATATTTGCCCAGGGTCAATGAACTGATGTTGATCAATGATCAGATCAATCACCATAGCCAATATAAGCCCCACGACGAAAACAAGCAGCATCCATAACGTAAGATCAGTATGTTGACCGCGTTGAGAATAAAGAAAAACGGCTGCCCCTACACCAACAATTCCTAGATACCCCATTATCCAGCTAACAATTAGTAATGCTTCAGTTAAAACAGATGATTGCGTGCCAACAAGGGTTTGATAAAATGGCGAATTATGAACAATCGCAGCAAACGAAAAATCGGCAAGATGCCCCGCGGTATTATTCCCCGTCACAAAAAACAGCGTAAGTGGTGTCGCAACACAACCAGCAATCAATAAAAACGAAAGCACACGTTTTACAAGCCTGCCCTGAAAAATCAGCCTGATTGCGATAAAAAGTGCCAGGCCAATTAACAGGGGAGGCATCATGGATAACTTTGTACCGGCTATGATAAATGCCAGTAAGGCAACAACCCCACCCTGAATTATGGTCGGTTGTTTCTTGGAAATTATCCAATGATGAAACACAATAATAAACGCTGTGAGATAAATAAGTGCATAGCCTGTGGTAAGGCTTTCATATAATTTCTGCCCCATAGGGCTCTGGAAATGTAACGATTGCGAAAGCTTTAGATAACGCGTCAAGGCCCACCCGGTATCAGCATGAAACATCGTAATGAACCCTGTGATGAGCCCTGCTGCGGGGGAGTTATTAATACGATACGAGACACTAAACAGGAGAATGAGTAATAGAGTTGCGCTAAATCCAGGCAAAAGCCGCATAAAAACATCACTGATTGGAATACCTGTTACAGCACTTATCCCCACTGGTATAAGGTATGAAAAAAAATGGTGGTAATTCCAATCTTCTCCGGCGACCTGTGGATTTTCTAAGGGCCAGTGATGGAGAACTTCTGCACTATTGCTCATGTGGTAAATTACATCACCATACATGGTGTTTTGATTTTCCCACAAGATACGCGGCGAGTAATAAATTGATACGACCGTAACCATCCCAATGAGTACAAGTAATACAAATAAATAAGGAGATGCAGGCATCGTTACGGGCTTATCAAAGAGTATTCTATTTCTCAAAGCAATAAAAAGCCCGATAAATAGTACCGGATAAAATATAAACAGTTGGAAAATACCGAGGATTTTGAGAATTAGGATGATTGTACTCTGCGTTATCAGTCCAAGAACACAGGACAGCCCAAAAACGAGGAGAAAATCATGCTCATCAGGATATGCAAGTCGGTAGAGAATGCCACCAGGAATGATAACATAGACGATTATCATTACCAGGAAAAGAGCAATTTGAAATAAAGATACTCCATAAATAAATGATTGGAATGAAATCACCACAAATATTAGGCTGATGAATAGCATAGGGTATTTTTGCATCCGGTGATTATAACCCTATGTCTGCGCTTTTTACTATCACCGACTGTACTCACACTCAGCTCTATTCCTTCCTTTCTCAAGGCCCACGACCGTGTTACATCGTCTATACTGCGATGACTCCAGGTGATGGAATAAGCATCACACCGGCTAAGTTGCGTCCTCGCCGTAAACCGCCTCCATGACTTCCAACGCAAACCGGGCGGATACGGTCGCCGGGCCGCCCCCCATCTCAATACCCACCTCGACCGCTTCCAGCACTTCTTCCAGCGAAGCGCCATGCTTGGCCGCCTGTTCGATATGCCACTGCATGCACGATTCGCAGTTGATGACCACCGATATCCCGACAGCGATCAGCTCCTTGTTTTTTGCCAGCATCGCACCATCTGAGTAAGCCGCCGCTTCCATATCGAGAAACGCCCCGTAGACCTTCGAGCCGAGCTTCAGCATCTTCGCGTGGGCCTTCTTCCGCTGCCGGGTTATTTCATCTAATTTATTCATGATCTCCTCACAGATTTGATATATGCCTGGAGTGCTCCCGATGGGAAAGATACCGTTACTACCTGTATTGGTCAAGTGCAAAAAAATCACCCAGCCAGGGACAACCACGCCGTCTAAACGTAGGGGCGGTACACCTTCTTGCCTGTTATAATGGGGTAACTTGGTGGAGGATAACGATCAGATGGACCCCAAACTCGAACGTGCTATTGCTTTGGCTAAACTGGGCCGTAAAGACCGCGCCCGTGATACTTGTATTGAATACCTGGAAGTCCACCCTAATGATGCCTCAGGCTGGGTGGTGCTGGCCCAGGTCGTTGGCGACCGTGCAACCGCCATCTACTGCCTGGAGCAGATACTCGACATCAAGCCCAACGACCGCTGGGCAACCATCCACCTGACCCGGCTGCAAGCCCTGCAAGATGCAGAGGATGCTGCCGCAGCCAGGCGAGCAAGGGAAGCCCAGGGTAGCTGGCTGATCAGGGTTCAGCGGCGGTTCGGCGAGTTATTTAGAAAACCCGACTCCACCGCGACCGATCAACGCGATCCCCTGCTACTGGTCGCTTCGATTGGAATCTATGTCATGACGTTGATTATGGTGCTCCTGATCCTCTCGCTGCGCTAATACCCCATCACAAATAAGCATAAATGCGCTGGAAAACCAGGCCGCCGAAACGGTAGGCTTATCTCATTAAGTCAGATATTTTTGAGATAAACTGCTTAAGACACCTCCCATCACGCGACCTTTGGTGGTCACTTACGCGCAAGCCCACTCGCTGTGATTTGCCCTCCTTGCAAGGGGGGCGGACACCGCCTCAGCGGTGGCGGGGGGTCAATCTAACGGCAGGCATGAGGAAAGCGCAGTGATCATGAAACATAGATGGATAGTAGTGGCAGCCCTGTTTGGATTGGTATTGGCAGCATGCAGCGCTCCCGGCACAATACCGGCACAGATTGACACCCCACTCCCCACCGAAAGAGAAACCGATTCCGCCGGAAGTGAGACGGAAGCAGCAACAGAGCCCGGCGGTATACCGGATGACCTGATCGGCAAGGTCGCCGCCCCGGAATTTCCATCCGGCCTGGAATGGATCAACGTTGATGCCCCCTTATCGATCACCGATCTGCGCGGCAAGGTCGTGATCCTCGATTTCTGGACCTACGGCTGCATCAACTGCATCCACATGATCCCCACTCTGATGAAGCTCGAAGCAAAATACCCGGACGAGCTGATCGTGATCGGCGTGCACTCAGCCAAGTTTGTCGGCGAGGGACAGACCGAAAACCTCCGCCAGATCGTGCAGCGTTACGATCTACACCACCCGGTGATCAACGACGATGAATTCGAAGTATGGTCGCTGTACGGTTCCCGCGCCTGGCCGACCTTCGCCGTCATCGAGCCGCGCGGCAACCTGATCGCGATTGATGCGGGCGAGATTCCCTACGCCCCCTTCGACGAGCTTATCGGCAAACTGGTTGAGGCTTACGACGCCGCTGGGGAGATCAACCGGGAGCCAATCGCCCTGTCGTTGGAAGGGGCAGGCAATCCCGGCACGCCGCTCTTATTCCCCGGGAAGGTGCTGGCCGATACCGACGGAGGGCGGCTGTTCATCGCTGACAGCAACCATCACCGGATCGTGATCGCTGACCTGGAAAGCTACGAGGTGCTGGACGTGATCGGCACCGGCTACAGCGGTTACGACGAGGGGGCATTCGACGAAGCTACCTTCAACAAGCCGCAGGGAATGGCCCTCAAAGACGAGGTACTGTACGTGGCCGACACCAATAATCATGCCATCCGGGCGATTGACCTGGCCGAGAGAACGGTCACCACCGTCGCCGGGACGGGGAAGCAAGGGACAGGCTACTCGCTTGCTGGCGGGCCAGGTCCCGATCCATTGGCCGTTGATCTGCGCAGCCCCTGGGATGTGGAGTTTGGAGCCGGTAATAAGCTGTATATCGCGATGGCCGGAACCCATCAAATCTGGTCACTTGATCTGGACACAAACAAATTAGAGGTCGAAGTCGGTGACGGCGGTGAGGCACTGATAAACGACACGCTCTCATATTCCAGATTGGCCCAACCAAGCGGCCTGTACTATTCCTATGGGAAGCTGTACTTCGCCGACTCGGAATCGAGCAGCATCCGGGTCGCCGATTTCCAGGTAGACGAAGTCCGCACACTGGCCGGGCCAGATTTCAACAGCCTGTTTGACTTCGGCGACGTTGATGGGGAGTTAGGCGACTCGCGTTTACAGCACCCGCTGGGAGTAACCGGCACGCCCGACGGCCTGACACTCTACTTTGCCGATACCTACAACAACAAGATCAAGCAGATCGACCCGCAAACGACCGAAACGACAACCATCTTTGGTCTGGATGGAAACGGCGGATTCCGGGATGGCGGCGCGGACGTAGCCCAATTCGATGAACCGGGCGGCCTCGATTATGCCGACGGCAAATTGTATGTGGCCGACACCAACAACCACGCCATCCGGGTGATCGATCTGGACAGCGGCAAAGTCAGCACAGTGGTCTTTGCCAACCCCGACACCCTGATGATCGTCGATCCGGTGATCATAGTCGGCGGGAACCGCGAAGCTGATCCCGACCTGACCCTGCCGGAGCAGACCGTCCGGGCCGGTGACGGCCAGATCGCGCTTGACCTGACCCTGCCGGAAGGTATGAAGATCAACGACCTGATCGACTCGGCGGTGACCTATTCCTCCGATGGGGAAGCGGTGCAGATCACCGAGAACGAGGCCACCCAGATCATCGATGAGACAGAGGTACGCATCCCGATCACGCTGGTCGAGGGCGAGGATACGCTGGTCGCCGACCTGACCCTCTACTACTGCCGCGAAGGTGAAGAAGCACTCTGTTACATCGAAACGGTGGTGATGGAGATTCCCGTCACGGTTGAGGCCGGTGCTGAGAGCAGCGTAATTACCATCGAGCGAGAAGTAATCCCGCCGGAGTAGCCAAATTCCCGAAAAGGAGAGTAGGGGCGGTTCGCGAACCGCCCCGTCTTCTACAGCTTCAACACGACCCAGGACGGATCATGATCGCTGCCATCTCCGCCATGAGTTGTCCGACGCTCTATCCAAGCTTCAACCTGCTTTCCAGCCAATGCGGGACTCAGCCAGATTTGATCGTAAAGATGATACTCAGCAGGCTTGCCCGACGGTTTGAAACGATGAGTCCAGGCGGTTGTACTGGGGCCGGGATCATCCGCTTTAGCAGGGCGGGTTTCTTGCGGGGCTGTCAACGCATTCTTGAGCTTTAGATCACCGGACTTGATAAGCGGTGCCAGCCACTTTGAATCCGCCGGGTCATTCATATCTCCAACGACGATGAAACGGCTGTTAGGCCGCATCCGTTTCTTGATAATCTGCGCCGTGACGGTTGCCTGACGTTGGCGACGCTCATTGGCTAACCGCGCCCCTTCTTCCTGATCCACATCATAGGGCACAAAGTGGCTTTTCAGGTGATTATTAAACAACGTAAAAAGCCGCTGTTTGCGTGACCGGTTCAAGATTTCCACTTCCAACAGATCGCGGCCAAATATCGGCTTTGCCGGGTCTGCCGGATCAGGGACCTGCTGCCACGAGGTAAGCGCACCAATGGGCAGCTTTGACAATATCCCCAGGTCAATAAAACGCGGATCGTTGCCTTCGATCAGCGCGACATGGGGATACATGCCATCAAGGTAGTCTCGAACAAACTCCTTCAAGGTGAGAATATCCTCTACCTCCTGTACCGCCAGGATATCAACGTTCATTGCCTTGATGCGTTTGGCTATCCTGGCCGTTTCCTTATCAGACTTACCCTCGATCAGGCGGCCACGAAATTCTCTCTCCCAGTGCTTGGATTGATCCGAAAAGGTGTACAAAACCTCCATGTCTGCCTGAGGATTATCCTCAGCGACATCTGTTATCTCGGCTTTGAAGTTATAACGTGAGAAAAGGTTGTTCAGATTAAAAGTTCCTACAGAAACATTCGGCATGCTAAACCTCCCTATCAGTACGGAGCGAAACTAAGGCCGGGATTTCAGAAATATACTTTTTTGAGGATTTATTAGGGTGTTAGCAGTATGCGGTTCCAGGATGTTAGTGGCGAATTACTATAATTATTTCCGACCTCAGAACTATCATACCATATTACAGAGATATCTGGCAATACAATTTGCAGAGAGAGAAGGGCAAGCGCTTCAAACCCGCCGGGACGACCGAAGATCGTCATAAACATTCGTGGCTAGAGCAAACCCGGAACCGCGAAGTTTATTCGCGGTGGCTTAACAACAGGTACAAAATAACTTTGAAGCGATTGCCCACCAGAGATAGAGGAAGCCGATAACTGGCCTCCTCTCTTATGCCTACACCAACACATCTTCCACCGGTCGTCTTGGGCCGGGCAGCGCCTCCTGGGTCGGATAACCCAACCGGAACTGGAAAACAGGTTGCCATTCCGAGTCGAGATTCAACGCCGTGTGCAGATCATATTCAACCGGATTCCCCAACTGCACATCCCGGTCAATCCGCTCCACGATCTGGTTAACCGGCTGCATCCCCAATCCGAGAACGGTTCCCCGCAGGTGGATCAACTGCCAGGCCATCCCCGCCTGCAAACGCTGCCGGTCATCAAAGGCATCCCGGACGCTGATCGTCCCCCACGCCGACGTAGTCGGCACCTGCCGGTCAGCCGTCCCGGACAGCCAGCCTGAGTCATTTTGCTCCTGGGTGACCGGGGGCAGCATCTTAGCAACCCCGCGCACGGTGGGCGATAAACCCGCCGCATCGAGCGTAATGCCGTGTCGATTCTCCTGGACATCTTGCCAGGTTTTCTGATACCAGCCATAGGTATCCCTGGACTGCTCCTCATCGGCGATAATCGATTCGGTCGCCCGGATGATCATCTCTCCCAGTTCATCCTTATCTGCCTGGGCAGTCGTCCAAATGATCCGCACATCGGGGCAAAGCTCAAGCTCTTGTTCAAGCGCAGCCAGCACATCATCCCCAACCGGGCGCGTTGTGTCATAGGCGGCTCGATCCGTATGCCGCTGATCGATGACCTGATACAGATCACCATACCCCGAACCGCCCGCCTCCAACCTGATCCGCGCCATGTGATCGG
Organism: Anaerolineae bacterium; assembly: GCA_050288085.1. Taxonomy (GTDB): domain Bacteria; phylum Chloroflexota; class Anaerolineae; order Aggregatilineales; family UBA3940; genus JBNKDD01. The sequence goes on along the minus strand of JBNKDD010000016.1, from coordinate 17,713 downwards.
GATTCGACATATCTGGCAGCAGCGTGATCTGCGGATCATAGCCACGTCCATGAGCAGCCACGATGATATTCCCAATCGCACAGCCCAGGCTGATCACCTGCTCCCGGAAGAATGGGTCAATCGCGCCAATGTTGCGGGCCGGGTCGCGGAAAACATCGATGCTTTTCTCCCCCACCCCGAACAACCAGGGCTGGCTGTTATGGGCATTCGAAGCCAGGATCGCCGCGCCAACCAGCGGCAGCGGATCTTCTAGCGTTTTCCAGCTTTCCCAGGGGAGATAAGCTGGCCCCTTGCCGCTGCTAAAAATACCCGATTGAATACCACGAAAAGCCGTTCCACCAACCAACGCCAACCCACCTAATCCAATAAACTTTAGAAACATACGCCTATCCACTTTTTGTTCCTGTTGTTCTTGCTCATTCTCCGTCACGGCTTTAAGCCTCCCAAACGTCCTGTTTAATGAAAAGATCGAGCAGGCCCATCACGACGTTCTTACCATCCTGTACCCGCTCTAAGGTGACCGGTTCCCCGGTCGACTCGACAAAAGAAACCCAATATTCGCTGACCATCCAGATCGCGATCAGGGCGTTATGCATGGCCTCCGGCGTGGCCTGATCCGTCAACAGGCCAGAATGCCCAAACCAATCCAGCAGAGCTTGCTGCTCGGCCAGCCGATTTTCCTGTACGGCCCGGTAGCGTTCCGCCAACAGGGGATCTCTCATCACCAGGCTGGACAGCTCCCGGAAGAAGAACCGGTGCTCCCAGGTCAGGGCAAAGCTCTCATCAAGGGCCGTTACCAGCGATGATCGGGACGGCTGCCGTTCACGGAATCGCACCCAAACCTGTTCCCACTCGGCGAACATCAAATCCAGGATAGCGCGGATAATGTCCTCTTTGTTGTCGTAGTGATAGTACAGGTTACCGGGGCTGATCCCGGCAGCCTCCGCGATATGATTGGTCGATACCGCCCCCTGCCCCTGCTCGTTGAACAACTGCCTGGCAGTTTCAAGGATATGAAGTTTCGTCTTTCCGATCTTTGCCATGTTTATCTCCGTTTTAGAGTAAATACTCTAAAACCAATAGTAGAGTATTTACTCTAAATTGTCAAATATCGATGGGTAAACTGGCTTTATCTCAGGCCGAAGTTAGAATAATTAGAAATCATCATCATCAGGAGAGGAACCATGCCATTGCTAACTGATAAAACAGCCTTGATCATCATTGACGTGCAGGATGGCTTAGATGATCCATACTATGGCAAACGCAACAATCCCGATGCCGAGAGCAATATGGCACGGCTGTTGGCAGCCTGGCGCGCCGCTAACCGCCCCATCTTCCATGTGAAACACATGTCCACCAACCCCAATTCCCCGCTGCAGCCCGACCGACCAGGAAACGCCATTAAGCGCATCGTCGCCCCCCAGAGGAATGAGCCGGTGATTGAGAAGACGGTCAACAGCGCCTTCATCGGCACCGACCTGGAAAACCGTCTGCGGGAGGCGGGAATCCAATCGCTCGTGATCGTCGGCCTGACAACCAATCATTGCGTTTCGACATCGGTGCGGATGGCAGCTAACTTAGACTTTACGACCTTTGTGGTCGAAGATGCGACCGCAGCCCATGACAGCACCGGCTTTGATGGAGTGCATTATCCGGCAGAGACCATACACGCCGTCTCCCTGGCGAGTCTCCACAATGAATTCGCCACCGTTTTAAAAACGGATCAACTGCTGGGTGAGTGATGATACACGAAACAGCCTGAATTGTTCTGTGTCGATCTCTGGTACAATATCCACAGGAGGTTGGTGTGATGGTAATTGAGACACGCGAAATAACCTTTGAAGAATACGAGCAGATGTATGCCGGTAAACGTTATGAATACGTTGATGGCCGTGCGCTACCAATGGGTATCGAGATCATGAACGAGGATGGAGAGTTAATTGTGCCGCCACCTAAACCCCAACATGGTCTACTCGCGATGGAGATTGCCGGTCTGCTGAGGGATATCGTCCGGCCTAAACAACTCGGCAAGCTGTTTACCGAATTTGGCTTCTTGATGCAAACCAACCCGCCTGAACTCCGCGCCCCAGACGTCGCATTTGTCTCACAAGAAAAGTTGGCCGAGGTAGACCTCGGCGAGTGGCTGCCCTTTCCGCCTGATCTGGCTGTTGAAGTGATCTCCGAATTCGACCGGGCACAGGATATCCGCCAGAAAGCCAGCAGTTATATGGCGCACGGCACACGATTGTTATGGATTGTCTACCCGGATCAACGGATCATTGACGTGTACCAACCCGGACAACCCGCGTTGACAGTCGGTGAAAAAGATAGGCTGGACGGAGCGGATGTGCTGCCGGATTTTTCGGTAGCCGTATCTGAGATATTTGCCGTGCTGGAAAACTAAGGGCAAACTCCCCACATTCCGCCGGGAAAGCGTTATACTTCCCGGCATGAAACAACTACGCTTTAAGCCTTATGCAGACCAGGCCGAAAAATGGCCCAACCGGGGCCAGGCGATCATGGCGCACTACGATGACGAGTCGATAGTCGTCTACCTGACCTGCCCCTCGAAGGTTGGTCGCGAAGCCGCCAAAACCGGCAGCCTGACCGGCCTGATCAACCCGGAGCGCACCACCTGGATCAGGCCGGGATTCCTGTGGGTCATGCACCAATCGGAATGGGGCACCCAGCCCGATCACCGGGCGATCCTCGCCATCTGGCTGCGCCGCGCCGATTTCGATTTCCTGCTGGCCCAGGCCGTCAACACCCAGTTCGACCAGAAAACCTACGCCAGCCAGGAAGACTGGCAGATCAACCGTGATGCCTCCGAAGTGCTGTTCCAATGGGATGGCGACTTCACCCCCAACGATATGAAGCTTAAGCGCAAGGTGATCCAACTGGGGCTGCGTGGCGGGGTTCTGCGCCAGTTTGCCGGGGAATGGCCGGTCCAGATCGAAGACCTGCGCGAGATCGTCGAGGAGCAGCTTGAATACGTTGAAGAGGAACTGCTGCTCACGCCCGCCGAACGGGTCTACCCGGTGCACGATCAGGAAACCGTCCAACGGCTGGGCTTGACGAAAAGCAATCCATGAGCGATGTCCCATCTTCCCGGCCTGACCTGGGCGGAATCGGGTTAGCCTTGATAGCCGTACTGAGTATGAGCATCGTCCCGCTCATGATCAAGATCGGGCTGGCAGCCGATGTCGACCCGGTATCGATTGTCACCATGCGGTTGGTGATCGCCATCGCGCTGCTCTGGCCGCTCTTTGCCCTGTTCCGGCCTGATGTCCTCCGCATCGACCGGCGCGGCCTGCTGGCCTGTCTGCTGGTAGCCGCCTCCAATTCGACCAGCGCCCTGGCATTCAATATCGCCCTCGCCCGGTTGGATGGATCGGTCGCCCAGGTGCTGCTGACAGTCTATCCGCTGGTGGTGCTGGGGCTGCTGTCCCTGCGCGGCGAGCCGATCAGGTGGTGGAGCCTGATCAGCGTAGGGTTGGCCCTGATCGGTATCTATTTACTGCTGGGCTTCAGCGGCCAGATCGACCTGATCGGGGTGCTGCTGATGTGCCTGACCATCTTCTTCTTTTCGCTGCATCTGGTATTGATCCAATGGCTGCTGGGCGGTTACCCCTTCCAGACCGTTACACTCTATGTCCTCAGCCTGATGACACTGATCATGGGCAGCATCTACCTGATCCGGGGCAACGGGCTCCCGCACTTCTCCTCAAGCGGTTGGGGGGCGGTTCTGGCGCTGGGCATATTCTCGACGGCAGTAGCACGGCTGACCATGTTCGGCAGCGTCCAGCGAATCGGCAGTGGGCGGATGGCCCTGATCGACCAGATGGAGACACCGCTGGCAGTACTCTGGGTGGTGCTCTTTATCGGTGAACGGCTAACCGGGATACAGTGGTTCGGTGGGCTGTTAGTCATCATCGGCGCGACCTTAGCCGCCTGGCAGAAAAGAGATTGACAATGCAGGTTGATTTTTCATCTCCCCCCAGCCCGGAATGGAACTGCTACATCGGCCCGAACAGCAGCATCGACCACACCGGGACGACATGGTTATTCGTCAATGATCCCTTATCGGAACGCCGCTACACCGATGCGCAGCTCGACGATTACCAGGGCTTGCGGCGGCGTAATTTTCTCTGGAAACCGCCCCTCACCATGACCGTCCGGGCACGATTTTCACACCCGGCGGACGAGCTGATCGGGACGGCAGGCTTCGGCTTCTGGAACGACCCCTTCCTCATGACCGGCCTGCGGACGCCCGCCCTACCCCGTGCGATCTGGTTCTTCTGCGCCTCGCCCCACTCAAACATGAAACTCGATTTAGACACCCCCGGACACGGTTGGAAGGCCACCACCATCGATGCGATCCGCCTGCCATTTTTCCTGCTGGCCCCGACCGCCCCGGTTGCCGTCCCCCTGATGAACATCAAGTCGCTGTACCGCGCTTTGTGGCCGGTCGGGCAGCGGGCAATTGGCGTCAACGAGGCGTTAATCGATGCGCCAATGACCGATTGGCACACCTACCAGATCGATTGGGGTGAGCATCACGCCCGCTTCATGGTCGACGGAGAAACAATCCTTGACTGCGACACCCCACCACGCGGTCCGCTCGGCTTTGTGATGTGGATCGATAACCAGGCGATGGTCATCACGCCCTGGGGGAAAATCGGCTGGGGAGCGTATCCCTTGCCCCACCGTCAATGGATGGAGGTTGACCGGTTGGAGATCACGCCGATGTAGACATCGCAAAAAGGAGCAAGGGATTCAATGATTTGTGATTGCAAAGAAAACTACCACTAAGATACAAAGGATAAGAACTGGAATCCAACCTATAATTGCATCTTCGCCAAACTTGAGTGGCTCTCCTCTTTTTGAACGCAGCCAGATGTATAATCCCCATCGCATAATGAAACAAAACAGGACCCCTAATCCGACCAGAGGATCGACAGCTAAGAAGAATCCTATTGCAATAACTGAACCTACAACTTCGATAGGCTTTTCTCTCACAAAGCTCATTGTCACCTCATAATTTAGCAGATCAACTTCATAGGCTTAGTCCCCGATAAGCGGCTCCAACCACCCGCGGATGTTTGCCCGTACCCCACCCTGCTGTGAGAAGATCAAAAAGTGATCAAAGTCAGGGTAAACAAAATAAGTAACTTCCACCCCGGCGCTGGTCAGATTGGCGGCCTGCTGGTCAATCCACGTCACCGGGATGCGCTTATCCGCCTCCCCTGTGATGATCAGCACCGGGCGACCCTGCCAGGCATTCTGGAAATGCTCCCCGTTCGTAACCGACTCTTGAATAACCGGCGACAGGAAGATCAACCCCTTGAACCGATCCGGGTACGCATCACCGCTATACGACACGCCCAACCCGCCATTTGATAACCCGGCCAGCACCACCCGATCCGGGTCGATCTCCACCACCGTCGAAGCATCATCGAGCGCCCGCATCACCGCATTGACGCCTGCTTCACCATCCCAATTACCGAAGCCGTAGCCGGGCGCGATCAGCACAAAGCCCATCTCTTCGGCCAGCTTTGACCAGACCCAGGTATAGGCTTTGAAGTTCCCCCCCGACCCATGCAAAAAGACAACGGCAGGCAGCGGCCCGGCAGGTCGATTCTCCGGGACATACAGGTAGTAGTGCCCCACATCGTAGGGCAGCAGAATCAACTCGTTGTATGACCGGCCCATCACCGACCCCAACCGCCGGAAGTCTGGATCGGCTTCCATCTCGCGGTAGATGTCCATCGTGACGGCCTGCCATTCCCGCGACTGACTCCAGGTTAGATAGGGATCAACCGGGGCCAGCAGCGTAAAGCCGAGGTTGACCTGATCCACTTCGGGGATGATATTGGTGATCGCAAACCGCCGGAACCGCCCGCCATTGGTGAACCGCTGGCTGACCGGCGATCCTTCCCTGCTGCGCCCGGTCGGGGTGGTGATCAGCAAGAAAACCGCCAGCACTAGTGTCACCCCGGCCACCGTCATTCCGATTTTCTTCCACTGTGCCTGGTGATCCTCAGACGCCCACCACCCGATCAACACCCCCGGCAGCAGCACCAATCCCAGCGCCTCGATTGCCAACCCGCGCCCACGCCACAGCGGGGAACTGAACAGCTCCCAGGCAATCAGCGGCAGGGCGGGTATCAGCACGAAGGAGTAGAAAAAGATCGACAGGCCGATCAGCGAATGTTTAGATTTCAAGTAGGCTTGCCCTTCCATCGTCAAGATACATTCATGAGAATTGTACCAGACTCGTTCCCGCAACATACCCTATTTTTTGAGGCAGTGACAAGTATCCGGTTGCTGGTATACTGTCGCTGTAGCGAGTTATTGCGTCTTTGGCTTTGAAGAGAGGTCGATATGCCGGATCAGTGGGCACAATCGTTATTGAATACAACCAACATCCAGAAATTATTGGTGGTCGTCGGAGTATTTCTGATTGCCTATTTAATCCACCTGATGTCAAAGGGGCTTTCCCGCCGCTGGGTAAAACCACGGCGTTTTGCCCGCCGTCGATCTCGCTCCGGGCCGGAACGTCAGGCGACGCTGACCGGTTTGATCTCCGGGCTGATAACGGTTGGTTCTTTTACGGCTGCTATCCTGGTGAGCCTCGGATTGTTCATCGGGTTGACTAATCTGGTCTGGATCGTAGGGTTATTCAGCGCTGCTTTTGGATTGGGCGCACGCCCGCTCGTCAGCGATTTTCTCGCCGGGATCAGCTTCATCTTCGATGATACGTTTGGTGTCGGCGAAAAGGTTGAAATACCGGTGCTGGGCATACATGTTGAAGGGACAATCGAGGCCGTCAACCTGCGCAGCACGTTGATCCGCTCACCAACCGGCGAGTTATTCACCGTGCCCAACGGGGAGATCAGGCTGGTACGCAACTACAGCCGGGGGAAATTCTCACGGGCTGATATCATGCTCAGTATCCCCGCCGATTCACTTTCGCAGGCTATCCCCCTGCTGGAAGATTTAGGCACTGAAGCCGTTACCCTTCTACCCAACCTGCTGGAACCCTGGCAGGTGATCAGCGAAACCGGGCAGATCGGCCATTATGCACAGCTCACGCTGATCACCAAAGCGCAGTTCGGCTGCGCGGCAGAGATTCGTCCTCGCCTGCTCACATTGGTTCAGGAACGGCTGGCCGAGGCAGGGATCACAATTGAAGATTCCCCCTACTGATGAATCACTGTGTGTCCAATAACTAAAGATGATTGGCTCATGTTCAGTACAAGTGACCTCTTTTTAAAGTCGGGGAGCCGCGAAGTTTATTCGCGGCGGCTTACCCTATCACTAGTTCTAGACATGAGCCAAATGATTACATGACAGAAAGTGTCGTTTGCGACAGGCGATCACCAGGTAATATGAATGATCGTCTCCGCACCACCCTGATCCCGGCGCGGAACGCTCTCATCGTATTTAACGACAAAACCCGCCCCCTCAGGGAGGAAGTACCTCGGATAGGCCCATAAAATACCATACAACAGGTCGTCTGGATAGGGCGTCTTAGTCGTGACTTTAATATGCCGGTCACCCACTTTTTCGGGCTTTATATCATCTGGATCAGCATTGCGATGCCGCAATGACCAGATCCGTGCATAAGCCTCCAGGAACTCATCGAGCGACATAGCAGCCATCTCTTGAGGGAGATGCTCAGCGCCTAATTCCCCGGCAGCCTTACCAACAGCGACAAAATTCATCATTGCCCCGGCTTGCTCGGTGAGGTCGTTGAAAACATCCAGCACCTTCTGAACCGGATACCACTGTTCTGGATCAATCTGATCCAGGCCATGTTTGGCAAGTATATCCTTCATCTGATCGTGGTTAAGGTTAATGATTAAGGCAAGAGCCGTTTGCCCAATCACCTCCATGCTGGGGTCGCAAGTGTAATGCTTCATTGCTCGTTCTCCCTTGTATAAAAAATTCCATTCCAATCAGCAAACGCCGAAAGGGATTGCACTGTGATGTGGCGTGGTTGGTTAGCTAAAGTCGCAGCTTAGCTTAACAAGCCAATACAATGCCCACTAAATCCAGAATTCTACCCGCTCTTATCAGGCTTTTTTATGAGAAGCACATACAAAAACGTAACAACCTCTGCGGGGATGGATGCGCGGTTCAACAGATGGAAACCGTATAGAAACCGTTTTAACATTGTAACATTTTCCCATCATTTCCTATGCTACAATGCGAGTGGGTTGGGATCGTTTCCCGTTGGGAAACCCTCACCAACAATGTATTTGTATTTACAAACTGGGTCTATTTAAATCGGTAAATAGCAAAACAGGGAACAAAATGTCCATACATGTTGAAAAGCTACAGAACGAGCCAATTATCACGGTGACCTTCGAGGAACCGATCAATTACCTTGCAGAAGTCCCCGAAGCCTTTGATGCCATCCTGATGCTGAGAGGAACCATCACTGGCAGCACCCGCCACTATGTCATCCTCGATATCAGCCAGATCAAAGCCGGGTTTAGCGAGATCGTGTTGGCGCTAGGTGAAGAGAAGAGAGCTTCAATGTTGGGACGGCACGACTTACCCCTCAGCCTGGCGGTAGTTGGCTCCGGCTTCTTGAGCGAGAAGGCCGCCACCGCAATAGAAAGGGCTCAAGTCGAAGCCTACCAGATACCTTTATTTGCCTCGTTAGATCAGGCATTGGCGGCTATCCGCCCCTAGGAACAGATACCAGATAAAACAGAATAAAAATATCGTTTGTAGGGGCGACTGGTCAGTCGCCCCTCAACTATCTGTTTCCACCCGGCCTGCGAACAGAGTTTTAACCACCAACCAACACCAGGATGATGGGAAATAATATCATCGGCCCGAACAGTATCCCCATCAGCCCGAGCAATATCCCAAACACCCAGCTTATCCACCGTTTCTCCGGATGGTTGACCCAGTAGACAACGAGCACCGACAGCAGCAGCGATTGGATCAAGATTTCCGGGTATTGGCGGAGGTGTTCATCAAAGGACAGGACGGTGTAAACCATACCCTCGATGGAGGCGGGTGAAGGGCCAAAAGTTGATAGAACCCCCACACCTACCAGCAGCGCCCACAATACCAGCCAACCATTCTTCTTCCCAAACAGGCTGTCTCTTAGCAGGTAGAAGACCAGCCCAAATATGATCCCCCGGATCGGCTGGAACAACGGCCCGGCCATCACCAGCGGTTCACCGCCATGGCGCATATACAGGGATAAGGGTATATGGGCATACCGGACGGAATAATCAAGCACCGGGAACATGATCAGCCCCGCTAAGAAATAGGTCACCGTATGAACAATGATCGTTTTGAGGGTGACACTCAGAATAGTCGGCTGCCGTTTTTCGTTCGTAGTCTCCATTTTTCCTTATCCTTGCTTACGCGTGAATTCCCTTCAGGCTGGCAGATTATAACATAGTGGAGAGTCTTTTTTACCTCCAGGATTGAGATATTATTCACATTACCCATTTAACCGGGTAATGTGGTAAAATAGAGGAATATGGCGATTTTTGTAACGTGGCGAGAGTAAAAAAGTGAGGGTAGTTCGTTGATTGATAAGATAAGAAGCACCTATAAAGAGTACCCATCGGCATTCTGGGTCCTGGTGATCTCCGGGTTCATCGACCGCATTGGCGGGACGATGATATTTCCCTTCTTTGCGCTGTATATCACCGGGCGATTTAATGTAGGGATGACCCAGGCGGGTATCATCCTGGGGTTGTTTTCCCTGTTCTCTTCCGTAGGGAACATGATCGGCGGCGGGCTGGCCGACCGGATTGGCCGCCGTACGGTTATGCTCATGGGGCTGATATTAAGCGCCCTGAGCACCCTGGCACTTGGGCTGGTCAATAACTACTATGTACTGTATGGACTGGCGATTATCGCCGGATTCCTGTCGAACTTCGGACACCCGGCCCGCGAAGCCATGATCGCCGATATCATCGAAGAAGATAAACGGGCTGATGCCTTCGGGATCATGCGGGTAGCCATGAACGTAGCCTGGATGGTTGGGCCAACTATCGGTGGGTTCATAGCATACCGGTCATACCTGTCAGCGTTTGTTGCCGACACGGTCGCCAGTCTGATTGCGGCTTTGATCCTGTTCCTGTCCATCCCGGAGAGCAGGCCCGAAACGGTCGAAGGCCAGCCGGGGGAAAATTTCCTTCAAACCTTTGCCAATTACCGGCTGGTGCTCCGTGACAGGGCTTTCCTGGCTTTTGTACTCGTGACCAGCCTGATGATGCTCGTCTACACCCAGTTGTACAGCACCCTGTCAGTTTACCTGCGTGACGTACATGGTGTCCCTGAGCAGGGTTACGGCTTCCTGATGAGCCTGAATGCCAGCGTCGTGGTGGTGTTACAGTTCTTCATCACGCGCAAGGTTAGCAAACACCCGCCCATGTTGATGATGGCATTAGGGACAGTGCTGTACATCGTCGGCTATACGATGTATGGTTTTGTGGGGGGATTTGTCCTGTTTGCCGTTGCCATGCTGATCATCACCTTCGGGGAGATGATCGTGATGCCGCTCGGCTATACGATTGTCTCGAAGCTCGCCCCGGTCGATATGCGGGGCCGCTACATGGCTGCCTACAGCCTGACCTGGGCAATCCCGAACGCCATCGGACCGGCAGCAGCAGGGCTGATCATGGACAATTACAACCCTGATTGGGTCTGGTATATCGGCGGGATCATCCTCACGGTGGCGATGGTCGGCTACCTGCTGATGCACGCCAGCACCCAAACCAGCCTGAAGGAAAGTCCAAAGGCAGTATAAGGGGTAATCCAATCCAATTGGGCTAGAAATCCACTGGAGCATACTTAAGTCTGGCCGAAAAATTGAGGGAGTAATTTCCAAGAATGTCAGAGAAGCAGAATCTCTGGCATTTTTGGTGCTTTTGGGGGATAGTCGGGGATCAATGTTTTCAAATCACTCCAATTTGACCGAAATATTGAACCTGAGAGAATCGAGGTTACTTCATCATGACACTTGGATGCATTGCTAAAAGAGTAACCATAACAGGGTTACTCATACTTCTTGGGATGTCTGGATGTCGATCTCAATCACCTGTTCGCCCACCAGAAATTATAAATCTTGCTATTGCTCCTTCTACACAAGTTTATTATGGCGAGCAATGCTTAGACCAATACCAGACATCACTGACCGCTACAGCAAATGTGATTCTATACGCCCCTATCAAATCAATCATGCTGAAATATCGTTTTTTGACAACCGATCTTTCACGCACCAGCCAATGGTACAGTGTACAGGAAGATATGGAGTATATATCAGGCACTCTTTATGAGATCAATTTCGAGATAGATGATGTAGCAGCACAACGTTTTTTGGATGGCGATAGTGGTAAAATCGATTTTCAAGTACAAGTTATTGATCAATATCAATCTGTAGCTGGCATGGGAGGAGGATTAAGAACTCTTCATCCGTGTCCACACAATTAATCTATTAGAGATTACCATATTGCCAACTGGCTTGAACCTTACTTTTGGGCCCAATAGGGGCGCAGCATGGTGCGCCCCCAAAAATTTTCTAATCTAATAATCTATGCTTCTTGTTTCTGCATTCCCCTGAGTTGATGCAAAGCCTGCCAACCATCTGCCGCGACCAGCCATAAGATCAACACCATGACAATCGCCGAGGTAATACACCAGGCGCAGGTCGCACCGATCACAAAGGGTTCGAGGAAGGTCAGATAGATGGAGAAAAGCACCCCAAACAGCGCGAAGCCCAACAGCCCCACCTGTGCCCATGTCCCCAGTTGTCCATCACTGATCTGGGTAACCAGCCAGGCCGCCAGGATCAGGGCATACCCGATCAGGCCAAACAACCCGATAGGCAGCACGCCGAATAAGCGGGCGAATTCACTTTGCTGCACGGTATTACAATCCCCGACCATACCGCAGACGGCAGCACTCTCCGATGCTTCCACATAGGCCAGGTAGCCCGCAACCATCATCCCACCGATCACCACGACCAGCAGCAGCCAGTTGGGGTAATGGTAAGTCCGAGCACCACGCCGTCCCTTTTGCTTGGCTCCGATCAGGGTCAGGGCAGCAACCATCATCGAGATCGTGACCAACATTGACAGCAGGGAAGTGAGTCCCGTGCCGGGTGCAGCCACCAGGGTTATCCCCATCACAAATCCGGCCAGCGAAGAAACCAGGGCCGCGACCCAGGCCGTTGACTGCATGGCCGGTGAGCTTTCCGAATTGAGGCCGGATATCATCACGATGCCCACACAGGCAATCAGGGCAGCCAGCACAACGATAGCAATCGCATTACCTGCCGGATCACGGGCGATCCGTTCGGCTACTGTCATATCGCTGATTGACTTCACCTCATCTTCCGACGCAGTGACAGCACTGTCTTCTGCCGATCCGGCTCCCTGGTCGGCAGATGCATTAGCATCAGGATCTGCCACATCATTTCCGTCACCCTGCACCGCGAGTGTCCGCTGATATTCATCGTAAGCCTCTTGTAAACCGGGGATAGCGGGGATAGGGAGGCCGCCTTTTTTCAACCCGGCCCGGATAAGCTTGGCAGCTTTCGCCGGGATATCGGCACTACCAATGAGCACATCGTCACCGATCACCATCATCGGCACACCGCCGCAAACATCCGCTGGGATACCCACGACATTACAGGCATCAAAGATCATCTGCTGGCCGGTTGGGGTGGTCACATCGATATACAGGATCTCCATGCTATCCCCAAACTCAGCTTCCAGTTCTGGGACGGTATAGGTGATCACATCGTGACAGTGTGGGCAGGTCGGCGAGTAGAACAGGACGGCAAACACCTTCGCCCCATCTTGAGCCAGGGCCGGGACCACACTCAGTGCAGTGATGGCAATCACCAGGATAATAGCTAAGACTACGGATTTTCTCATCATTACTCAAACCTGAACTTTCAGTTAACAAGATTTGGTTCGATACTATTTTGGGCATGAATCAGCCCCAAAACCAGTGAACAATATCATAAATAGGGATTATATTCTAACATGTCCGTTTCGCATCGCTAGGCCATTTCTTACTCAATCGGGGTGAGTTGGTTCGCAAAGGCGACAAAATCCGCCATCCCCAACTCACACTCCGGCTCTTCAACCGTGCTGACATGACTGGTATAAATGCGGAACAGCATCCCATCTGCATACCAGCTTAAATGATGGTAATCCGCATCGTTATTCCACACCGTTTCCACATCAAGCGTACCACCCTCCGGGATATCCTCCTCGTTAACCGGTTCGACCGGAACCCAATCCCCACGAACATACTGCCCGATCACGCCCATCACATCCACCTCAACGACATCCGCGCTGGCCCCAACCTCTCGCCGGTAGGCAGGATCATCCAGATATGCCTGGACACCAATCGCAAGCTGTGTCAGGAAAAACGCGGTGTTGCTGCCACACACATACTCAACCACCGTCATCGGGTTGAGCATGTGAAACTCGACACGGTCTACCTGATAACCCTGCGGAACCGCTTTCGGCAGGTAGACGGCATAGTCAGGCCGCTCCGAAGTGTTGGTCGGCTCAAAGGCCGCGGGGATGGTCGCCCCATCCTGAGCGTAGACGACAGGCCGGACTTCATCCAACGTATCAACAGGCGGCTGCGGAGTGGGTGCCGCAGCCGCGGAACCGGGATTCTCCGGCGGAACAAAAACGGTTATGACACCCTCATCCGATTCAGACCGGGTGAAGAAATCCCAGGCAGCCTGAGCCAACCCACGCCCCGCCGGGGTGATCAAAAAGCCGAACATCACCAGGGTCAGAGCAGCAGCCGCCCCCAACCCGCGCCGTAAGTAGGTGTGATGATGATTGTGGTTGTTATTATGGTTGTGATTGTGATTAGGCTGGGAAGAAACACCCTGCGATTCAGCCATGAGTTGTGTCCCAAGCTCCGCGATAAACAACTCTGCCGGGTGTGTCTGCTGGCTCAGCTCGATCAACTGCCGGGCAAACCGTGCATCATCTCCAACCAACGATACCTCACCAAGGAGAAATGCCTCGAATTGATCTGCATTTTGTTGTTCATTAGTCATGATCGGATTTCCTTCCAAGCTGTTTGCGCAAATCCTGTACACCTCGATGAACCAGCACCCGGACCGCCCCCTCGCTGCGCCCCATTGCCAGGGCGATCTCATTGGTCTCCAACCCGGCGAACAGCCGCAGGGCAACCGCTTCCGCCCGGTCAGGATTGAGGGTCTTCAGGGCTTCTGCCACCGCTTCGATCCGCAAGCGCTCCTCGACGATAGATTCAGGGGGCGCGGCGGGGTGAGCGATATGTTCAACCGCATCAAGGGAAAGGGTGTTCTTTTTCCGGCGGTAATGCATCGCAATCTGCCCCCTGGCGATCCCCAACAGCCACGCCAGGAACTTATCGCCACCGCGATAGGTTTCAATCCCCTTGAAAGCCGCTGTGAAGGTCGCCGCCGTGATATCCTGCGCATCAGGAACATGTCCACTGCGGGCCAGAATATAGCGATACACCGACCGGATATGGCGATGATAGAGCGCGGCAAACGCTTCTCGATAGGCAGCCGCCTGCCGGGCCAGCACATCATCGGCAAGCTCGGCAAGATGTTCAGGCGGTTGTCCGGCGAATACTTGGTTCATCAGGTTTCTTTCTCAGTTTTTTGAGCGAGCAACTCGCTTCTATAAATAAGGTTGCATAATCGACCCGATCTGTTACAAATTGGGGCAAACAACGTTGAGTTTTGTGCGGAAACGATAGATAGCTTGTCATTATGCAAACGTGTCTCCCATGATACGCCTGATTGCGTCTACAGGCGTGCAGTTCAAGGCCGCATAGGGTATAATCGCTTCATATTTATTGGCATGTTGATGGAGTTTGCATGGATATTTCCTGGTATGGGCATAGTTGTTTCCGGTTGATGGAACGCGGCGTTGCCAGCATTGTAGCTGATCCATTCGATGAAAGCATCGGCTATGAGCCGCCCCGCGTGCGGGCCGATATTGTAACGGTCAGTCATGAAGCACCCGGTCACAGTACCATTGGTGAGCTTAAAGGCGTCTCCCATGTTTTATCACGCCCTGGCGAATATGAGATCGGCGGGGTATTTATCACTGGGGTTGCGACCTTCGATCCCAAAGCCGACCCAGAATATCTCCGGCGTAATATCGTTTTCGTCTATGATTTTGGCGAGTTTACCGTGTGTCACCTCGGTGACCTGGACTATGTGCCCGGTCAATCACAGATCGAATCATTGGGGCCGATTGATGTTCTGCTGGTACCGGTCGGCGGCGGCGGGGCATTGAACAGCGCCCAGGCCGGAGAGGTCATCAGCCTGATCGAACCCTCGATGGTCGTTCCGATGCACTACCAGACGCCGTCATCACGCCTGGAGCTTGATCCCCTGGATAGATTCCTGAAGGAAATGGGGGTCACAGCCGTGGAGGAAATGGACTATTTAAGAGTCAGATCGCGCAGCAACCTGCCGGAAGAGACACAGGTTGTCGTGCTTAATCGTGAGAGCTAGGGAAATCTCGTAGGGACACGGCATACCGAGTCCCCACTTATCGCGCCGGGCACTGACCTGGTGGTTAACAATCCAATCGCGTTCGAGGAACAAGATGGTCAAATTACTGATGAGCTGGGATATCAAATCGGGGCGGGACTCTGAGTATTTTGAGTTTGTTGTCCGGGAATGGGTGCCGGGCATTACACGCCTGGGACTTCAACCAACCGAAGCCTGGTTCACCATCTACGGTAACCGGCCCCAGGTTTTAAGCGGGGCACTGGCCGAAGACCTCGATGCGATGAATGCCATTCTGGACAGCAAAGAGTGGTCGACCCTGAATGACCGGCTGCTTGATCTGGTGACCAACTATCGCCACAAGATTGTCAAGGCGATGGGTCCGCTCCAGATGTTCTAATGAAATTTTAATGCCTGGATAGGTAGAAATAGGCTACAATACAGTTGAGTAGGTAGAAAACGTCGGAGGATGATAAATGCCAATTTATGCGTATGCGTGTGAAGAATGTGGGGTTCATTTCGAGCGCCGCCAGAGCTTTAGTGATGACCCAATCACCGTTTGCCCGGAGTGTGGTGGACACACTCATCGTTTGATTCAACCGGCAGGGATCATCTTCAAGGGGTCGGGCTTCTATGTGAACGACAGCAAGGGTTCAAAGGCCAACCTGACCAGCACCCCGAAATCGGAGAGCAAATCCGAATCGTCTGAGTCAACGACGTCCACCCCGGCTAAGTCGAAGAGTTCTGACTCTAGCTCCGGCAGCAGTTCTAGCAAAGATTAAGCCTCGCTTATCAGCAAGCCATTACACGGCAAGCATCAATCAGATCGCTTGCCGTTTTGATTCCCAATTTGTCACTGGGCAAGCGTTTTTTCCATCCACACATAGGTATATTCTGTGTAGTTCTCATGACAGCGATACTCTTTGATACGATAACCCAACCCTTGAAAGAACTGCTGGTTACCCGTTAATTCGATCCGAACTCCAAGCTGTAAGCAGGAGAAATGATGTTGAAGCGCAGCCTCCTCCACACTGGCACATAACCGGGTAGCGATCTGCTGCCCACGATACTCCGGTAAAACGGCCAACCGGCCCAGGTACATGTAATCCGGGCGAGACTCATACAAGACAGCACCAACCATGCGTTGATCGTCGCAGGCGATAAAACCACCACCCTTCCCCAACTTCTGCCGGATGCTCTCCGGCGTCTCCTTGAACACCCCCGACGGCGGGTCGAACCGGTCACGATATTCTTCAAAGGCCGCAACGATAACCGGTAGGATTTGTTCGGCCTGGTTGAGCGTTGCTTCTTGAATATGGATCGTTGTCATTGCGAATGGTTGTCTCCTCTCTTCGTTCTGCTGCGGAATTATACACACTCATCCCCGCTTTGGACGCTATGCAAATGGGTAATTGTTGTCTCCCTCTATTGACAATTCCAGATCGCCTCGTTATCATTAAAAATGAACACGTTCACTTTTGGAGTTTATATGTCAGATCAGGCAGAACTTACACCTAAAGCCCGGCAGACCCGCCAGCATATACTCGATACCGCGCTTGAACTGTTCGCTGCGCAGGGTTATGAATCAACCACCATGCGCGACATCGCCAATCAGGCTGGCTGTTCGCTGGGTTTGGCCTATCGCTACTATGCCCGTAAAGAAGAGTTGGTTCTGGGACTCTATCTTGAGATGAGCGCCGAGACTTCCGCCCAGATAGATACACTGCCCGAAGCCTCAATCGCAGAGCGGTTTAAGCAGATCATGCTGATCCGGTTGGAGCAGTCAACCCGCTACCGTGAACTGCTGGGCGTATTGTTTGGGGCAGCGGTCAATCCCTCATCGGGCGTGAATATCTTAGGAGAGCGCACCATCGATGTCCGTGAACAAACCCACCAGGCTTTTATCCGGCTGGTGACCGGCTCATCCGATGCACCATCAGACACTCAGGTTGAACCCCTGGCGACGGTGCTGTATAGCTTTCACTTCGCCTTGATCCTGTTCTGGCTTTATGATCGCAGCAAGGGCCAGCAAACCACCAAAGACCTGCTGGATTTCACCTGTGATTCATTGAGCCTGGTCAGGCCAATGCTGATCCTGCCCGTTGCCAATAAGGCCATCATCCGGCTGGCCGGGATCATGGAACGCGTATTTCTTGATGGAGTAACGTAATTTTTTTGCCGAGC
>JBNKDD010000015.1:0-40359 GCA_050288085.1 Anaerolineae bacterium | reverse complement strand
CTGCATAAGATTCTTAAAACAGAAGGTCCCGTGGAGGAAGCGCAGATCCTGCTGAAAAACGTGGAGAAGAAATACCACCGGATGTTGTATACCGAGTTGGTGCAAACCCCGCGAGTGCCCATCCTGGCCATCAACCCGGCGCTGGTCAATCCATTCACTACACCACCAATGATAATCGCCTGTCCGACCTTGAAATGATAGACTGCCCGCACCACAAAAACCTGTAGGATAAGCATCCACGCATAAACCGCCAGGGCAGGGAGCAGGCCAAACAACAGTGCCATATAACTGATAAACAACCAGGGTGCATAATAGGCAGTGGTCGTATAGATCAATTGGGTGTAGACGGCTTCCTTATTCAAGATTCGTGCCGCCTGGTGCATCACAAAGGTGCTGAGAGTGATGTAGGATAACGCCAATGAAACCGCCAGTAATGCACCACCAAAGTGCGCCCTCGGTGTGTAGTAGGCAAATTCTGTCAGTGGGCTAAGGGCCAACGGCGTGAAGTACCCCCTCAGCAGCTTGCGTTCCAGTATATAGTAAATCAGAAATCCAACGGACGACGAGAGTAATATCCAGCCCAACGCTTTAAGCCGAGCCGACACCTTGCCGCTAGCGGCATCCGAATCGGCGGCGATTTTTTCAAAAGTTTCGACCGAAGGCCGGATCACCGTGTCGATCCAGACCTGGTACCAGGGAAGAAGGCGGCTTTCTTTCAACATTTTTATCCTCTCTGATCAGTTTCTATTATCCTGATCATACTCTCAATTAGCCTGGTCGTATAGATGGCTCAGGCAGTTGGAAGATTGTTGTAATGTACGGGATTTTGCTTTGAGTCGGATCGCCGAAATCTTCACCTGATGCTAGAATGGCTGCACAATTTGTAATACACTGGGAGTGGATTATGGCACGACAGGAAGGGGTCACAATCGGCCCATATCGCGTGGTTGAACAGGTGGGCTTAGGCGGGATGGCAACCGTCTACAAAGCCTACCAGCCCAGCATGGAGCGTTATGTCGCACTCAAAATCCTGCCCCAGCATTACGCCAGGGATGCCAGCTTCGTCCAGCGTTTCATCCGTGAAGCCCGCACGATTGCTAACCTTGAACACCGGAACATCCTACCGGTGTATGACTTTGGTGAGCAGGATGGAGTCACCTACCTCGCCATGCGTTTTCTTGAGGGAGGGACTCTCAAGGACATCCTGCAGTTAGGCCGGTTAACTCTCTCCGATGCCTCTGAACTGCTATCACAGATCGCCGCTGCCCTGGATTATGCTCACCGGCAGGGCGTGATCCACCGTGATGTGAAACCGGCCAATATCATGGTCGATAACGAGGGCTGGGCCTATCTAACCGATTTTGGGATTGCCAAAGCACTAGAAGGTACATCCGACCTGACCCAGGGAGCCATTGGAACCCCGGCGTATATGGCCCCGGAACAAAGCATGGGGCAGGGTGTAGACGCACGGACGGATATCTACGCCCTGGGGATTATCCTGTACGAGATGGTAACCGGGCGCGTACCCTACGAAGCCGACACCCCGATGGCGGTTGCACTGGCACATGTGCATTCGCCGCTGCCGATGCCCCGCGAGATCGATCCGAACATACCAGAACCCATCGAGCAGGTGATCCTCAAAGCTGTGGCAAAAGAACCTGCTGACCGCTACCAGACAGCGGGCGAGTTTGCAACCGCGCTGCGAGAAGCCATCAATGAGGCCGAAGTCGATGCCAGCCAGACGCATATCCAGGCATTGGCAAACAAGGCGCGTGAAAGCTTTGTCAGCCAGAGCCAGTTGATCACCCAGGATGATTTCGCACCCATTCATCCCTCTACCCAACCGGCACCTCAACCGGACAGGCCAAAACGCTGGCCGCTCATGGTAGGGATACTGGCAGCAATCGTCATCATCGGAGGGATAATTGCGGCCCTGTTCCTGACCGGGGTGCTGCCCGGCAAGCAGGTTTCCACCATCGTAACGCCTACACCCGGAAGTATAGATGAAGCATTGGAACAAGAACAGCCGTCCGCAGCAACCCCTCACCCTACAACTGATAAACCCGCGCCGACGGCAAACCCGATCTCCGATGTGCCACTATATGACGACTTCAATACGTCCGGGAGCGGGCTGGGAGACAAATGGGATTTTCTTGCAGAATCGGCACCCGAATGCATTGTCGAACGCGCCGATGGTGCCGGAATCTTCTCCAACCAATCCAGTGAAGAGTTCATGGTATGTACCACTGTTGCCAACCGCGGCCAGGTTTCCCTCGATAGCTTTGGCTTTATGGAGGCCGATTTTTATATAGCAGAAGACGCAAGTGGCAACAGTGCAAACTTAGAGATGGAGATGTTCACCGGCGATATTGAAGGGAACTGGTTGGCAGCTTGTGGTCTTCAATCGACCGGAACATATCACAGCGCTTTCATGTACATCGAACAACAGGAGGAAATCGAACCTGAATATTGGGAAGATGTAGAAATCTCGGCTCAGGAATGGCACCGGATACGCCTGGAAGCCGATCCAATTACCGCCGAAATTAGCTGTTATGTAGATGACCGGCTGATTGGCCGCCACCTTCCCAAACAAGCCGATTTATTGCAAGAAGCGAATTTTGCTTATGAACTGGTCAGTTGGTATGAACCCGGTGTGACCGGCACATTATGGGTCGATAATGTGCAAATACCGGCTGAAAACCTTGCCGATGAAAACATTCTTTTCCGCGATGACTTCGACAGTGCAACCCTTAATGATAGCTGGTATTGGGTACGGGAAGAAGCAGCCTCCTGGAATCTAACCGATCAACCTGGCGCGTTGACTTTTATGATCGGCAACACTTCCCTCAGTTTTGAGGGTGGAGATTCGCCGCTGCTGCTGCGCTCTGCCCCCGGCGGTGATTTTGAACTGCGGACAAAACTTGACCTATCACCAACTCAGAACTATCAAGCCGCTTTTATAACTATTTACCAGGATGATGACCACCAGGTCAGCCTAGGACGAGCTTATTGTGAGCCTTCCGATACTTGTGTTGGGGATGGTGCTTATCTAGACGATGATTATCGGTTTATGACTGAGGGCTTTTTCCCCAACAATGTTGGTGGCCTCCCCGCCGGACCCTTCTATTTGCGGCTGGTCAAGAACGGAGATACCTACACCGGCCTGTGGAGCGCCGATGGCGAAAACTGGAATCTAGTAGCTGAAACGACTGCCACAATTTCTTCACCACGGGTAGGAATTTCCACCAGCAATGGTCGTACAGGAGCGGATTCCATCCCGGCAGTATTTGACTTCTTCGAGATACGGAAGATAACGGAGTAGCCCACCCCTATTGATCCGAATCGCACAAATCCCGGCCTGATGCTAGAATGATTTTTACATTGAGGCCGGGATTTTAATTCCCATCATCCATTACCAATTTAATTTAACGGGAGAGTCTGTCATGATTCGTATGGGTAAATTGTCAACATATCTCATATTGTTAGCATTGCTTCTAATCATCATCACACCGGTACAGGCACAGGATCAGCCGGTGAGAATCATCTTCTTGCATCACTCGACCGGGCACAATCTGATCGAAGAGGGCGGCGTCCGCGAGCTTTTCACCAATCTGGGCTATGAGTTCTACGATCACGGTTATAACGACGATGGCCTGCGATTAGCGGATGGAACCTGGACGGGCGAAAACTACGACATACCAGGCGATAATACCGACCCGGACGGGATCGCCGAACTTTTCTCGCAGCCCCTCAACGACCCGCCAGACAACGCCTTCAGCCTCTTGATGCAGTACGACGTGATCATGTTCAAATCGTGCTTTCCGACCAGCAACATCGAGAGCGATGAGCATCTGAACGAACTGAAAGGCTACTACCTGACCGTCCGCGACCGGGTTGATCAATATCCGGACAAGCTGTTTATCGTGGTCACACAACCGCCGCAGGTCCCGCGCAGCACCGATCAGGATGAAACAACCCGCGCACGGGCGTTGGCAAACTGGCTGGCATCAGATGAGTATCTGGGAGGGCGTGCCAACCTGGTAACCTTTGATTTCTTCGATTATCTGGCGGGAGACGATAACATGCTGCGTCAAGAGTATCGTTATAACAATCGTGACGCACATCCCAACGAACTGGCCAATCAAACGATTGCACCCCTGTTTGTTGAATTTACCGACCAGGCCATCCAAAACTTTGTACCCGGCACACCGGCAGCCGGAGCCGAACCTGCACCGGCTGAGGGTGAACCTGCCGAGGAAGCCGCACCAGAATCAGCAGCCCCCGCCGGAGAAGCACCTGCCACCACCGGGTTAATTGAGGGGTTCGAGGCCATTACTACGCCCTGGAATACCTACACCGAAAGTGACGCATCCGTAGTCGAGTGTGGTGCTGATGCTAATTTCGCACATGGTGGAACAGCCTCCCTTAGAATGCACTATGATCTGGCTGCCGGAGGGTGGGTAGACTGCGGCACTCACTATGAATCGCAGCAAACTTGGGGCGGTGATGGGTTGAGCCTGTGGTATCTGACCGACGATCCGGGCCGGTGGGTGACCATCGGTGTGTACTCAGGGGATGCCGAAAATGCCACGCCGTTTGAAATATCTTTTGAAACTACCCAGGCTGGTGTTGACGACTGGATGCAGGTTAACCTGCCCTGGTCAGACTTTGAACTGGCACAATGGGCTGACGCAACCGGCCTGACAGAAATCGATACGGCGCGGATCACCGGCTATACCTTCAGCGTGGGGGCGGACGATCCAACCGAGGGTATCGTCTGGATAGATGATATCGGCCTGATGGGTGTTGAAGTGCCAATCGAGGAATCCGAGCCTGCGGCTGAAGAACCAGCAGATTCTCAACCTTCCGCCGGAGAAGAGGCAGTTGAAGACGAAGCTCCCGCCGGGGAAGCTGAAACAGCCGAAGAAGAAGAAGGTGGTGGCATCTGCCCACTGGGAGTGATTGTCATGCCGCTGGCCGTATTAAGCGCCGCCTGGTTTGGGCGTGACCGGTGGATGAAGTAGTAATAAAATAACGGAAGACTAAAGGGGCAGCCTTTATGATGTGGTTGCCCCTGACCCTACCTTTTCCCGCTCCTAGCGAGAGTAGCGCTGCTCCTTGAAGGGATCGGCCTCGTTATGATATCCGGCCTGCTCCCAGAATCCGAGCCGGTCCGTATCGGTGAATTCCAGGCTGCGCACCCACTTGGTACTCTTCCAGAAATATTTCTTTGGAACCAGCGTCCGCATCGGGAAACCGTGTTCCGCGTCCAGCGGCTTACCATCGAATTTATAAGCCAGGAGCACATCGTCATCTAACATCACGTCAAGGGGAAGGTTCGCCGTGTAGCCATGCTCGGCGTGGGCAATGACGAACTTTGCTTCGGGTTTCACCCCGGCCAGCTTCACAAACTCAGTGAAGGGAACCCCTTCCCAGGTCGTATCAAACTTGCTCCATTTGGTCACACAGTGGATATCAACCGTCAGGGTTCGGGTGGGCAGTTTGGTGAATTCCTCCCACGTCCAGCTTTTCTCCTCTTCAACCAAGCCGAAGGTGCGCAGAGTCCAGTTATCCAGATCGGCACGGGGCGTCGGCCCATAGTGAAGCACCGGAAATTTCAGGGTTAGAGATTGGCCGGGGGGCAGCCGTCCGGCCTGTTGCATTTCGTCTTCAAGCTCACGTCGCCTGTTATCAAACATCCATTCCTCCGGGTTATGCAAGATGCTGTTGTTAGTCGTGAGTGTATCGTAACATAGGCTTGATTCAATAGACAATTTGGCGCATCTAGCCTTCGTGCCCGGTCAAGGGTACAATGTCAACCCGTTTGAGGGGTACTCTTCTATGCGCAAATTCTCACCAATCATACTGCTGATCCTGGCCCTGGCCTTGTTAACAACACTGGCCCTGGCTTTTGATTTATCACCACTGCTGCGGGGTGGGGCAGGCTGGCGTTGGCCTTACGAAATCCCGGCACAGCCCGCCAAACTGATACCCGGAACACTGGCGCTGATCGCCTACCTGGTGATCGGCGAGTGGTGGTTAGCCGGGGAGAAGCGCCCCCGGTTGTTCCTGTGGTTCTGTGTGCTGGGTGGATTAGCGGTTCAACTGGCGTTCCTATATTTCTATGGCAATCCTATCGAGCATCTTTTCCTCCGCACCATCTCGACGGTAAGCGGCGGCTTTTTTGAAGTGGGCGTCAATATGGACGATGTGCTGGCCGTCCTGCGCCATTACCCGGAACTGATGCCGGATTGGACGGCCCACCCCAAA
This sequence comes from Anaerolineae bacterium, assembly GCA_050288085.1. GTDB lineage: Bacteria > Chloroflexota > Anaerolineae > Aggregatilineales > UBA3940 > JBNKDD01. The sequence goes on along the minus strand of JBNKDD010000015.1, from coordinate 34,089 downwards.
GCCCATCCGCCGGGGATTCCCCTGCTTTTCTGGGGGGCAAAGCAGTTGTTCGGCCTGTTTCCCGGCCTATCAGATCTGATTTCGGACGGCTTCCGTTATTTGCAATGCCACCACCGCACCCTGATGGCCCTGCCCGATCAAGCGATCAGCGCCGCCGTACTGGGAATGGCCCTGCCCCTGTTCAGCCTGCTGTCAATCGGCCCGGCCTACCGCCTCACCGAGAATATCTACGACCGCCCAACCGCCCTGAGAGCCGCCCTGTGGCTGCCCCTGATCCCGGCCCTGGTCATGTTTACGCCGCAGTGGAACCAGTTCTACATGCTGTTAGCTGCTGGCGGGCTGTGGCTGACCCACCGGGCACTGACCACCCTCAAAACCCATTATATGATCTGGTTGGGGCTGTTGATGTCAGCAGCGACTTTTATCAGCTTCACCAACGCCAACCTGATCGGCCTGTGCGGTTTATATGGCCTGATATACATCGGATTAGTCGGGCGGCTGGCCTGGGATCGCGAGGATTGGAAACGGCTGCTGATCGGTATTCTGGCTTTTATTCCCGGCTTTGTCAGCCTGTGGGTGATTTATTATGCTATCTCAGGTGTCACGGTCTTTGACTTGTTCTCGACCGCACTGACCATCCATTATGGCTTGAAGGAACCCTATCTGCCCTGGCTGTTCTTCTTCCCGATGGATCTCTTCCTGTTCAGCGGGTTGGCCGCCGCCGGGTTTGCGATTGCGGAGATCGTCCAGGCGATCCGGGGTGGGCGGCAGCTTATTAGCAAACCCCAACCAGAAGCGGTCTTACCCTTCACTTTGTTATTTGCCGTGCTGGTATTGAACTTCTCCGGTCTCGTCCGGGGCGAAGTGGGGCGGCTGCTGCTGTGGTTGATGCCCGTCCTGGTGATCGTCGCGGCCTGTGCAGTCACCCGTCTACAACAAAACCGGGCCGAAGCCTGGTTATCAAGCGCTGTGCTGGCGATCCAATTGGTGATCATGGTTGGCTTCCTGCGTGTGATCGGCACAGAGTTAGCCCCCCGCCCGGCCCCGGATTTTGTCAGCGAACCACCCGCCATGCAGTTTGTTACCCAGACCAGCTTTGATGGCAAAGCCGACCTGATCGGCTATGAGGCGAATCTCAACCCGACCGGCGATGCCCTCGACCTGACCCTATACTGGCGCTCGACTGAACGCTTCGACCCGGCCTATTTTGTGTCGGCGGTGGTGATCGGCCCAGAGGGTCAGCCGCTGGGGGTTAACGATTGGCTCCCGGTAGAGGGGGGCTACCCGACAAGCTGTTGGCGACCGGGCGAAGTTGTCATTGATCAGGCCAGCATCCCCTTAGATTCGGCTCCGCCAGGGGATTACTGGTTGAGCGTGGCACTGTTCGACTTTGAGACGAATGAGCGGCTGGTGGTCACTCTGCCCGATGGGCAAACCGATACTCAGGTGGGGCTGGGGCCAATTCCGATCCGGTAGATATAGAACCTACAACCGGAACATTTCACCAATTTATGACGTTCTACAGGTGAACTAATCCTGTGCTCTGCTGCTTGAGTAGTCGCCCAGCCTGGAGGAAGACGACATGCGTAAACGTCATATGTTGCGGATTGTGCTGGTCAGCATGATGATGGCTGTGGCTGCTTGTATACGTAGTTCTCCAACACCAGCTGCGCCCGCTGCTGCTCCCCAGGCAGCGGCGAACAGTTCACCGGATGGGAGCTGGACTTCCTATACCACACAAGATGGACTGGCGGGAATGAATGTCTCCGGCATTGCTATTGCTCCAAACGGGGATGTCTGGTTTGCTACGTGGAGCGGCGTTTCATGCTTCGATGGAGAGAATTGGACCACGTATACCACTGAAGATGGGCTGGCAAACAATACAACCCGGTCGATTGCTGTAGATGCGAATGGCATGGTGTGGATTGGTACAAACAGCGGCGTTTCACGCTTCAATGGGCAAACCTGGACCACGTATACCACGGAAGATGGGCTGGCCGGTAATGGAATCTGGGCGATTGAACTGGCCCCGGATGGAGCGATCTGGTTCGGAGCTCTGGATGGTGGGGTTTCACGCTTTGATGGGCAGAACTGGACAACATATACCACTGAAGATGGACTGGCAAGCAATAGTGTCTGGTCGTTGTTTGTAGCACCGGACGGGACCGTGTGGGCCGGGACGAATGGCAGTGGGGTATCTCATTTCAATGGGCAAACCTGGACGACTTACACCACTGAAGATGGTCTGACGAACGATTACGTCTATGCTATCGCAATAACAGAAGATGGTGCAGTCTGGTTAGGAACATGGGGCGGCGGCGTGGCGCGCTATAATGGGGATACCTGGACAGCTTATGGCGGCTCTTATGGTATGGGCAACGTCCAATCCCTGGCAGATAAATATGTCTATTCGGCAGCACTGGCACCAGATGGACTTGTCTGGTTTGGTACCACATCAGGAGTATCCTGTTTTGATGGGCAAGGCTGGACTTCTTATTTCACGTCCTCTGGTTTAATAGAAAAACATGGCTATTCGATTGCGATTGCGCCAGATGGGGTTGTCTGGATTGGCACAGAGGGCGGGGTTTCTCGTTTCGACCCATCAGCCTCTGGGGATTAAGATGAAGCTGAAGTCAGTTATAGGGATAATCTGCCTGGTTGCTTTGTCCGGTTGTATGGCAACCTCCACCGTGGAGCCTATTTCATCATACACACCAGACCCATATCCCAATTTTATTCAAAAAGTACAGCCCATCCCCGGCGAGTCAGCAAGCCTTTCAGAACGGGAGGATTGGAATCTGGGGATGGGAACGACGATTGGTATTTGTGTAAAAATACTGGAATATAGTTTGTTGCGTCCCGGTGACTTCATTTATTTCTGGGAAAATGCAGGACTAACGGTTGATGGTCAGCAGGTCACAACGGCTGCGTCACACGTTACAGAAGATGAACAAGTCACCCTCTTCGATGAAACAAATATTGTTGCAACTACATTTGTCAGTGAGGACGAGATCGATATTGAGTACGAGATTATTGCGTCAGGAGTATATTCTGACACGCTTTGCTGGCCGATGAGTTTTAAAGCGGGGGTACATAATGCGGAACTTCAAGTATGGACCAGCACAGGCGACCAATATACCTACAAATGGTTGTTTGAAGTGATTCAGTAATCTGCTTATGGAGATTGGCAGCCTAATCGCTTTTGCTATCCGCCGACGAAGTATATAGCTCAGGCGGGATGCCCTCCAACAGATCGGACTTCGGCTTCCGCCGGAACATCCGCGAGATGGTCGAAAAGCGATCAGGGCTGATCGGTTCATCATAGAAGATCGGAAAGCCGCCCAACGGCGTTGGGACCGGAATCTGGCGATAAACATCATCCCGAACCTGGGTATCCCAATGGGATAACACCACGCTGGCTAAGAGGACAACCACGCCCACCCACTGCCAGGGCGTCATGCGGTCGCCAAGCCAGAAAAAGGCCACCAGCAGCGTAACCCCCAACTCGGCCATGTTCAGCAAAATCGTTTGCAAACCGCCCAGCTCTCGCACCCCGGCAAACAGCGTCACGCGGGAGAGCGCCGTCACTGCCATCAACCCCAGGAGATACCACCAGGCATGTGATAATTGGGGCGACCAGGGCAGCGTATAAGCAAACCCGAAGACCAACCGGACAAGCAGGGCAGTTAGCCCCATCCAGGTCAAGGCATAGAGCGACATGGTTGGGGCTGGCATTTCGTACATAACACGCTGGCTCAGGACAATGTGCAGCGCATAGGTAAAAGCACTACCCAGCATCAAGCCGACCCCGATCCAGTGAATCTGGGTGCGGGTCGAGACCCCGGCGACCGTCAGCAAGTAGACGGCTACCAGTGCCAGAAATGCACGAAGGATGCTGAGTTTTGAAATGTGATGCCCGTAAAACCGCGTCAGCAGCATGGCGAAGATCACGTAGAACATATTGAGAAGCTGTGCCAGCGAGGCATCATCCAGCAGCAGCAGCCCGTTATAGTAAAGCAGTGATCCAAGTCCATTGGTTGCCCCGACCACTAAGGTACCGAGCAACCCCGCCGGGAAGATGAATGTATACTGCCGGAAAAACAACCCGTAGACGATCCACAGGAGAAGGGCCGCCATACAGGTGCGGATAGCTGCCAGCGTAAAGGCGTCCATCCCTGAGCGAAGCACCAATGTACCGAAGACCGGGGCCATACCCATGAAGAGGGGTGTCAATAAAGCAGCGATTTCACCTATGGATTGGCGTCGTTTTGATTGACCCACCGGTCAAATCCTTCTCATACAAGGTTTTAAGTTGGGTCGGACAAATGATTCTAAATCAAATGGACCAACTACAGAAACAGTTTTAGCTATTCTCACGGGATCGGATAGGTTTTCGAAAACCAGAGGTCTCAAAAACCTATTACCTGCTAACACTTAACTTAAGTTTTCGTCAAGGATATTCTGCAAAGCCTGATCGTCAATAAATGCCCCCTTTTGCAGCAGGCTCCTCACCTGCCCGGTCAACCGGGTATGTTCTTCGGGGGTGAGGTCTTTAGCCGTCACCACCACGACCGGAACCTCGCGCAGGGTCTTATCTTCTTTGAGCCGGTCTAACACGCCGAAGCCATCTACACCGGGCATCATCAGGTCAAGTACAATCAAATCGGGGTGGATGCGCTGCACCAGCTCGATACCGGACTGCCCATCGCCCGCGTGGAAAATATTTTTCACACCGTGCGCCTGCAAGATGCGCTTCATCAATTGGGCCGCCCCCGTGTCATCCTCGATGACGACCACCCGCCCGATGCTTTCAACAGTCTCCAGGGCAGAGAGTAAACCCTCTTGCGGGATGCCGGTAGTCGCCTGGGTGACATCAACAGCGCGGATCAGGTCACTGCCGAGGATATGCTTTTCGACTGGGAAGGTATGGCCGGAGCAGTTGACCACCACGATCTCTTCCGGGTCGATCATCTTTTTACGAACCATCTTAAACAACCCGGCAAAAGACAGCGCCGTTGCCGGTTCGACTGATATACCTTCAAGCTGGGCCAGGGTTTTCAGAGCCTCATAGGCTTCCTCATCACTGACCGATTCAAAAGTACCGCCATAGGTCAAAATCTGGTTGCGGAGAATCTTGTATGCAACGCCCGGTACATCGGTTGCAACGGTCGCAATCCGTGTAGAGGGATTCAAGAAAGGAGGAGCTTCTTCTTTGTTGGCGGCAAAGGCCCGCGTCATCGGATCACAGCCCGATGCCTGGATGCAGCCCAACTTAGGCTGACCTTCGGCCAGGCCATAATACTCCAGTTCCCGGTAAGCCTTCATAACACCCACCGGCCCCAACCCTCCACTGACTGACTGGACATACCAATCAGGGGTTCGCCAGGGTCTACCAGAGGGTGATGGGCCATATATCGCCGCCAGTTGTTCAGCGATTTCAAAAGCCAGGGTTTTCATGCTTTCCTTGGCGGCAATGCTCTTAATACCCCGGTCAAGGTGCAGGCCCTTTTTCTCCGCAAAGCGGGCGGCTACCTGCTTGGCCTGGTCATAGGTCCCGGTGACCTTGACCAGTTCCGTGCCGTACAGAGTAACCTCGCGCATTTTATCCGATGGCACACTGCTGATGGTAAAGACCCAGAGTTTGATGCTGGCCCGCGCCGCATAAGCTGAGTAAGCAATCGCTACGTTGCCGGTGCTTGAAACCACCGCTTCATTGATGCCCATCTCCCGCATGGTGGAGATCGCGAGTGCAGCCTGCCGGTCCTTGAACGATCCGGTTGGTCCCTGGCGTTCGTCTTTAATATACAGGTGCTTCAGCCCCAGCATGGCCCCCAGGTTTTTAGAATGCGTCAGGGGGGTATCGCCTTCTCCCAGGCTGAGAATATGAGCATCATCGCGGACGGGGAGCAGTTCGCGATACCGCCACATGGTATGAGGGCGATCCTGAAGGGCCTCCGGCCAGTTTAAGGCTTCACCACCCAGGTCATAACTTGCATCAAAATAAGTATCTCCACACTGCGGGCACTCGGCTAGAGGGCGAGTGTATATCTCTGCATATCCGCAGTTCGGACAGTTCATCATTATTTGAATTTTTGTCATCGGTGTATTGTGTGGCACCAATATCCCCGCACTCAGGTCTGGCGAACCCGGTGTCCTGGGCAGCGCCGCTCCTTTCTCGGATTCAGGCTAGATTGAATAACGTCATAAAATCACGCAGCAGGGACGCATTCACCGGTCCCGCAGGGGCCTTGTAACTTTTAGTCCTGGCCCATCATCGCGGTTAGTTCTTGCAGCAAATCGTCGTTCTGAGTGGTTTGTTTATTGAAGAAGCGGATATTATAAGCCGAGAATCGCTCAATATCGCGTTCTGAAACTTCCTTGGTAGTCAGCAGCATGACCGGAATATCCTGCAACTCAGGCTTGGTGATCATCGGAGCCAACAGCCCGGTGATACCATCCATGAAGGGCAGGTTGGGGTCAAGGATCAGCAAATCAGGCTTCTGATCATAGATCGACTGCAAGCCCTCATAGCCCCGATCATTCACCCGGACAACATAGCGTCCCGTGTTCTCTAAGGTCTCCTTAAGACTTTGTGCATAGTCTGTATCAGCATCAATCAATAAGACATTGTGATAGGGGCCTTGAGCGCCATCCTGGGCCTCTTTGACCTCCTCCAGGAACCGGCTGCCCGAAACAGGTTTGACCAGGTAGCCGCTGATCCCCAGTTTATTTGCTCGCTCTTGATCCTCTTCAAGGCTGCAAATGATCAGGGGAATATGGCGAGTGTCCTTATCCTGCTTCAGTTGGGCAGCGATTTCCCAGCCATTACCCTCTGGTAGATTCACGTCAAAAACAATAACGGCTGGATCCGCCTCTTTCACATGGTCGAACAGGTTATTAGCGCTGTTCAATCCCAGCAGGGCCAGACCTTCCTTATCCAGAAAGCGCTTGTAGAGGTCGAGGTTGCGTGTTTCTACATCGACGACCATGATAATCGGTCGTTCTTCTTTATCCCTCAGATCGTAGATGACCTCGGCGGAAGACTGCGGTTGGGTGGGAATAGTAAACAAGAAGGTCGAGCCAGTGCCGACGACACTCTCCACCCACATACGCCCGCCATGCATTTCAACAAAGTTCTTCGAGATCGGCAGGCCCAACCCCGTACCGCCAACGGCACGGGTGGTCGAACCATCGACCTGTTGGAACGCCTCGAACAGCTTATCCATATCTTCTTCGGCCACACCAATACCGGTATCCTGCACTTCTACCTGGACGCGCGGCGGCTGGTGGCTTTCGGGGTCATAGCCAAAATACCTGGCCCGGATGGTGATGCTGCCCTCTGCCGTGAATTTCGCGGCGTTCGAAACGAGGTTCAACAACACCTGGCGAACACGTGTCGGGTCACCGTAGACCGGCGGCAGACTCTCCTCAATTTCTTTGAATATCTGCACCGGTTTCTCATCGATCAAGCCCTGACCAGAGGCCATCACCCCGTCGATAATCTCAACCATGCTGATGTATTCGGGGTTGATCTCCATCTTGCCCGCCTCGATCTTTGACATGTCAAGAATGTCGTTGATCAGGCCGAGCAGATGCCTGCCGCTGCTGTGAATAATCGACAGGTCGTGAGCCTGCGAGTCGTTGAGCGGGCCGGTGATTTCCTTCAGCATCACCCGCGAGAAGCCGATGATCGAGTTAAGCGGGGTACGCAGCTCGTGGCTCATATTCGCCAGGAACTGAGTCTTCAGCCGGTCGAGTTCTCGCAGCTCTTCGTGCGCCTGCTGGATTCTTTCGAGCAGGCGGACATTCTCAATAATGGCCGTCAGGGTGTTAGCAACCGCTTCAAGGAGCTGCTGCTGACGTTCCGTAAACTGGCGCGGACGTGAGCTTTCAACCGTAATCGCGCCGATGATCTGACCGCCGGTTATCAGGGGAACAACGATGGCCGACCGGGTACGCCCGGCCCCACCATTGACCCGGCTCGACATGTGGGTGTCATCCACAATTTGTGCCCGGCCTGTCTCGGTAGCCATGCCGAACATCCCTTCGTCGACCGCCAGCCGCGTGCCGCGTGCCGCAATTTCGCGGCCATAGCCAACCGCCGCGTGAGGTTCCAGATATTGATCGTCCTCGGAGATCAGGTAGATCACCGAGGCTTCAGCGCCGCTGATCTCGTTGAAGAGAATAGAGGCAACATCTTCCAATGCTGCGTCCAAGTCGGTGGTTCCGACCGCCACGCTGGTCGTATTGAACAGGAACCCGAGTTCGGCAGCCTGTCGCTGCGCCTCCTCAAGTAGTTCGGCGTTGTGGATTTTAATCGCAATATAGGCCGCTAAGGTGCTTAACTGGCGGACGTGTGATTCGTCGTAGGCATGTTCTTGCGCGACATCCATCAGGCTGATCACGCCCATCACCTCGTCACCGATCTGGAGCGGAACCATCAGGGCACTCTTGGGCATCGTGCGGACCACCCGCGCCCCAAGCCGCTTGGCTTCTTCTTCCAGGTTTTCGTTGATCAGCAGGGTTTGCTTGGTGTTGATCACATAGCCACTCAAGCCCTCACCGGCCAACTGCGGCGGCGGCGATTCGATACGCTCGCCATTCTCAATAAAGATCGGAAGCTCGATCATCCCATCGTCGTTGACCATACCCAGGTAGCCGTGCTGAGTGCCGAAGGTCCGCATCAATTGGACGGTTACTACCTCGAACAGGTCTTCGAGCGTTTCCGCGCGGGACACGGCCTGAGATACCAGGTTGATGGTGGTCAGCTCGGCCACACGGTCTTGAATCTCCTGGAACAACTGGGCATTTTCCAGAGTAACGGCGATTTCGTCTGCCATTGATTGAAGGATAACCTGGGCCTCTTCGTCAAAGGCGTTGGGGTGGGTACTTTGCACGTCCAGCGCACCGATTACCCGGTCACCGGTCTTTAGTGGGATTGCCATTTCTGACCGCGTATTGGGGAGCAGTTCGTTACGCCGGTGAACGAGGTCAACATCGGTGTCATAGGCAATCACCAGATTACCATGTTCGGTCACCTGTCCGATCACCGATTGAGATCCAACCATCAGCCGGTGGTTCCGGTTCAACAACTCCTGCCCAATTTCCCCGGTACTGGCCCGCAGAACCGCCCATTCCCCCAACTCATCGATCAGGAAGATCTGGACATGGTAATAGTCAAAGGCTGTACCGATTTGATCCACGATCCGGGGTAGGAGGATATCCGGGTTGAGGATTGAGGAAACCGCTTTAGATACTTCGTTAGTAGCCTGCAAACGCCGGGCACGCATTCTTGTTTGTTCAAGCAGGCGGTTACCGGCGAGAGCGGTAGCGGCCTGATCTGCCAGGGTCTGGTAGAAGCGTACATCAGACTCACGGAATACCCCGGCGTGGGACGTGTTCTGTAATTCAAACCAGCCGATGGTACGGCGGGCAACCACCATCGGGAAGATGGCGACGGCTTTGGCCTGTATTTGATCAAAACCGCTTTTAGCCTCAGCCGGTATATCGGCGGTTGCAATGTCGTTGATCACCATCCCATCGGATGGAACATCCTCCAACATCGTCAGAGGGGGTTTGCCGGTTTGCAACTGGCGGGGCAGCGTCATTAACAGGTCGTCAGGATCGCGCAGCCACTTTGCCAGTATCTCAACCCAGCGCTCACCGGGCTGCACATCCGGGTTATCAAGCATATAGACCAGCACTCTATCGACATTTTCAGTGCGCAGAAAGTCGATCAGTTCCTCGGCCAGGGCGTTGATGTCGTTCGCTGCGGCAATTTGCTGGCTGGCCCGGTAGAGACGGTTAGTCTCTTTCAGGGAAAGCTGTGTCTGCTCAAACAGGCGAGCGTTTTCTAACGCCAGCGCCACCCGGTCGAGCACCTGTCCGACCAGGTTCTTGTCCTCATCTGACCACACCACGCCTTCCGGCTGCTGGGCCTGTAAACTACCGATCACCTGGTCACGTAAGGCAATCGGCAGCAAGATATCATGTCCGTTGTTATCCGATCCGCCGGGTTCGGGGGAGACCGGTTTTACTTCTGTCAGGTCATATTGGAAGCCGACCAACCGGTCGCTCTCACGTTGTGAGATGTAAGATTCCCAGCTTTCGCGGGTCAGGGTCTGGGTCAACTGGACGGAGGCCGAGAGCAGCCCTTCCTTCTCGTTGAAAAGCTGCGCATTGTTGATCGCAACCGCCAACTGGTCGGCAACGGTCTGGAGGGCCACAATAGTCTCTTCGTCAAATACGTCCGGTTCGGTCGATTGCACGTCTAATGCACCGAGAATACGCCCACCTAGCCGGACAGGGATCGCCAATTCTGAGCGGGTCGCCGGTAACAGCGGGTTGGGCAGCCAGAAATCGGCATGGCGGGTATCGCTTGCCAGGACGGCCTCGCCGCTCTCCGTCACCTGTCCGATCACCGATTTTGACCCGACGGCCAGTTTGTGCCCTCTCGCCAGCAGTTTCTTACCGGTGTCGCCGGTGCTGGCCCGGAGCACTGCATTCTGACGCAGGTCATCGAGCAAGAAGATCTGGGCATGATAGTGTTCTAATTGCTCGCAGATCGCGTTTACGGTCAGATCCAGGAGGTGATCGAAATCCCGCTCGGCAGCAATCATCCGGCCAATCTGGGCCGTGATCTCAAACTGCCGTGCACGAGTTTTGATCATTTCATCCCGCTCTGACAGCAAGGTCTGGACACGAGACGTAAGCTGATTAAGCGAATCGGCCAACCCCTGAAATTCAACAACCCAGGAACCGGGGATTTTTAAATCCAGGTTACCTTGAGAAACCCCGGAAGCCGCATAGATGAGCTGCTCAAGCGGTGAGGTAAAGCGGTGAACGAAGAAAAAGCTGATCGCGATCACCCCCACAGAGAGCAGCCCGCCCAGCAGGAAGTTTAAGCCGATCACCTTCTTGCTACCGGCCAGGGCTTCGTCTAAATCCTGCTTGACGACCAATCCCAGGTTAGCAGTTTCAATCCAGTGATAGGCTCCAACAACATGCTGGCCCCGGTAATCAATCCAGGTGCCAGAGCCGTTATTCCCGCTCAACAGGTTGGGGATAATCTCATCGTCTGCTACCAGTAAATCAGCATTGTAGAAACGCGGCCTTGTGACGTATTGCTGCCCTGAATTGACCAGGAAGGCATCACCGGTCTCACCAAGTTTCAGGGCCGGTGCCGCGGCAACTTCTTCGGCCAGCTTGTGCATATTCACCCGCCCAAGCAGCACCCCGACTTCTCGCCCCATCCGATGGATAGCCACCGAAAAATAGAAACCGTCTACGCCATCAATCGGATCACGGTATGGCCCGGTGACCACCACCGTAAAGGGAATGGATTGGTGAGCCTCTCGGAACCAGGGTTCGTTGCTAAAATTAGCATTGAGCAGGGCTGGCTCGCTGCTGCCACGCACAATACCATCGGAGTCGGCCAGCGTGATTTGATCAAAGGGCGACCCGGATTCTGTCAGAACCTTGGTATAGTTTGAAAACTCACTGCTTACCAGAGCATCATCTTCTAGACCAGATGTCAATTGATCGACTGATGCCTGTAACAATGGGCTGCTGACAGACAATCGCAGTGTCTCTTCTACGTCTGTAAACCAGTCACTGATCGCCTGTTCCTGGGCTATTGCCAGGGTTTCCATCTGATCAACCGCATGGGCGCGGGCATCCTGCCGGTTAAGTACCGCCGATACACCTGTCAAAAGAACAGCAGGAACGAAGACCAGGAGGAAAAAGGTGTTTAACAGGCTCCGGCCTAAACGCCGCGCTTTACGGGTGCGGGGTTGTTTTGTTTTTACCTCGTTACTCATAATTACTGCTACCTACACTACCCTGCCGTAATTGGACACTAGTTTGCGGGGCGCGCAGCACCCGGCCTAACTCTTGTACCGTTGTTTGCAAGATAAAGTCAACATCCGTTGAACCAACAATTTTGGCCGTAATTTCATTGACCAACTGCTCATACTCTGCACGGCGGGATGATTCACCGATCAGCCGGAGGTTTTCCAGTGCCAGACCGACCCGGTCGATCACGGCTTCAATCAACAACATATCCTCTTCAGATAAATCCTGGAAACTTTCCCCGCCAAAACCAAACGCCCCGATTACCACGCCACGCACCCGGATGGGGATGGCGAAGTTGATCCCGTCGTCGCCATTCTTACGGACAACAGAACTCCCACTCTGGATAGCGGTATTGAGAATGCTTGCCGGGGGAGGGTCTTCCGGTGTGATTACCGCCCCTTCTTCCAATTGGAATATCACCGGTTGATTGGGATCCTGGCTCTGCCCGTAGACTTGCCAATCGCGCTGCGTCGATTGGCGTTGAAGCACGTTCAAACTTTCTACCAGGGCGACTAACTGAGCGGACAGCCGGGCATTTTCCAAAGCGATAGCCAGTTGGTCGGCCATAATCTGGAACACAGCCACATTATCTTCGTCAAACGCATTGGGGGCGACACTCTGCACGTCCAACGCGCCGATTACCTTATCGCCAATCCGCATGGGTAGGGCCATCTCAGAGCGCGTATCCGGCAGGAGTTCATTGCGTTTATGAACCCGGTCGGTGTCCGTATCCAGGGCGATCACGGCCTGGCCAGACTCCGTTACCTGCCCGATCACCGACTGTGATCCCACCGGGAGAAAGTGATGCCGGGCCAACAGTTCGCGACCCGCCTTACCGGTGCTGGCGACTAAGTTGGCTTTCTCGTTTTCAGAATCGACCATAAATACCTGGGCATGGTAAAAGCCGAAACGCTCTCGAATGAGTTCGACAATCTCATTCATCAAGTCTTGGGGATCGCTTCGATTGATCACTGCCTGCCCGATTTCAGCCGTGATCGTAAGGTCGCGGGTACGCTCGGCAACACGCTGCTCAAGCCCCCCAACCAGCCCCTCAAGCTGCACGGCCATTGCATTAAAGCCTAAGGCAAGCTGGGTGAATTCGTCCTCTCCCTCCAGATCAACCCGGGCCTGCAAATCACCATCCTGCAATTCGGTTGTGGCCTCAAGTAGGGGTTCGATACGCTGGGACAGGTCACGGGTAAAGAGATAGATCAGGCCGCCATCAACAAGGACGACCACGATAAAGACAACGGCAAGCGCTAACTGTGCTCTGACCTCAATGGCCCGGACAGAGAGCATCTGTGATTGAGCCTCGCCTTCGAACAACAGGTTCATCCGTGAGGCAGCATTACGAATCTGCCCAAAGGATAACAGCGCATTGTCGTGATTAACGTTGATCTGAGAGAGCAGACTCCCGGTTTGATTGATCTGTTCAAGATAAAGATCTAAATTTGAGAGCAGCCGCACGCGTTCCACATACGACAGATCTTCTTGTTCAATTCCAGCTCTCAGCGTCTCTGATACCTGGAAGACAGAAATAACATCGCTCGTTGATCCGCTTTCTAACAGGGTTCTCTCCAGACGCCGCAGCAGCAGCATCTGGTCGATCAACTCGCCATTTCCCAGGGTAACAATGTCAAGTTGCAGGCTGTTCCCGTATTCCTCCAGGAGACCAAGCGACCCGGTAGGCAGTCCCGATTCTGGAACATGCGCCTCTAAAGACAACAGTTGTGACGACAGCTCAACAGTTGAGGTCGAGTCGGTTTCAAGCTGGGCCAGGAGCGTTTCGACCCGGTCGAGTTCCTCATCAATGGTTGCCCGCGAATCTTCCGACAGAATCTCCAGGCTAAGCGCCCTGAGATTGGCGGCGGTCGTCCTGGCCTGCCCGATCCGCTCCTTGTAGTCTTCGCCGATTTCGGGGTCAAAAACCATTGACTCCTGGTAGCTGGTTGCCAACCTGGTCTCAAAGCGCTGAAGGTCTTCTACCTGAGTCTGTAAATCTCTGGACAGCGACCCCATTTGTAGAGCGACATCGCTGGTGCGCTGCACCCGTTTGTTAACAGCGTTGAGAACGCCTATGCCCAGAATGGTGATGATAAGTACAACCACCACTTGTAGAAAAAACAACAGTCCGGTCTTGGCCCGAACTGAAAAATTTCTCCAGGCAAATCGCTTCAATAAGTTTTGCACGGTCATCCCCCACCACTACTGCTCAGATGCATTCCCATCAATCTTAGGACTAATTTGCACAATACCACGAGAAGCTCCCAATACCGTACTTAATTCGGTGAGTGCCGCTTCTAAAACCTTATCGATGGTCTTAGCGGATTGAACATCTTGAGCGATCTGGTTCACAATATGCTCACGCTCGGCAGCCCGTGTGGCCTGTTCGTATAGGCGGGCATTTTCGATAGCCATTGCCAACCGTTCAACCAGCGTTTCGATCATCTGTAATTCGCTTTCCGTCCAGGGCTGGTTGCCGCCCCGCTCGATCTCCAGTACGCCGATCACTTCATTACGTACCCGGAGCGGAATAGCCGCAATGTGGGCCTGTTGATCCTGCCGGATAACGACACTCTTTTCGTTCTGATAAGCCTGGCGCATAGGGGCCGTCCAGCTTGTATCCTGCCGGATTCTTGAATCGTGCAGGGTGAAGCCTAGAGCACTCTGACTGCGGCGTACACGCAGGTAATCAACCCAGCCTTCGCGCGTCATCCGGCGGTTCAACTGCTCAATTTCCCGGTAGTTGGTCTGCGCCTCTTCAAACAAGCGTTGATTTTCATCGGCCCGTGATTGTAGTTCGTCAACCAACCGGGCTTTCTCAATACTGGTTGCCAACTGCCCGGCCATAATCTGCAAGGAACGGATGTCATCAGGGAGGAAGGCATTTACCGACGTACTCTGAACGTCCAGCGCGCCGATAACTTCATTGCCGATCACCAATGGGAGCGCCAACTCTGCCCGTGTATCCGGTAGAAGTTTATTGGGCTTCCATACGGTGCTGCCAGCCGTATCATTCACAACCACCGGCTCACCCTGATAGGTGCATCGCCCCACCACCGACTGTGATCCGACCGCCAACGCGTGCCCCCGCCCCAACAGGTCTTCACCGGCCTTCCCGGTACTGGCCTCCAGGCGGGCCATTCGTTTTTCCTGGTCAAGCAAGAATACCTGTGCATGGTAAAAGCCATAAGCAGCACGGATACGCTCTACAACCACGTTAAGCAGGATATCAAGGGTGGCAGCGGTTGCTGCCGTCTCACTGATCACAGCAGCCGCGTCAAGCTGCTGGGTCTGACGCTGTGTGTTCCGCGCCCAGTATGCCATTTGCCGGGAAAGAGCGTTGACCAGAATTGCCACGACAATCATGCCGAGGGGGGTAGCAATATGCGGGGCCGATAATTGGAGCTGGCCCGGTTCATAGACCAGGAAAACCAGCCCGGAGATCGCCCCAGCGGTGATGAGTATTGTCCAGATAGGCCCCAGCAGTGAAGCCGCAATCACTATAGGCAGCACCATAAAGATGGCAAAAGCGGGTCTATCCGCACTTGGGAAAATCAAAAACTGTCCCAGAACATCTAACAGCAAAACCAGCGAAAACGACAGGCTGGCGATCTTCAACCTGCCCCGCTGCACCAGCCAGATTACAATAAAATAGGTAGCAAGCAGCGCAGCCCCGGCAACAAGCACCATGCCGCTGATCTGAGTAGGGAACAGCAGCAACAAAGTGCCATCACCGATTAAAGATAATACCCCTACCACAAAGCTCATCAACAGTAAGGTGGTAGCTCGCTGCTGATCAAAGGGGTTATCATACTGATAGTGAACACTGACTATCGGGGCAAAAAGCCTCAGCAGTCTGTCTTCTAGAATGGCCCGTATTCTATTCATTACGCGAACTCCCGTCACCATTCACGCCAGGGGTGCCCGTATCATCATCTAACCCGGATTTAAGTTCCGGTATTTCGCGGTTGGACTCCGGGTGCTCAATCTGCTCCGGGCGGTCGGCGCTCCGCGGTGTAAGGCGGCGATCTCCGTCAATCGGCGGAGAACCAATCCGTAGAGAGATGTGGTTTGATCCCAGGGTATCGCTTAATTGATTGAGGGCACTTTGCAACACGTTATCGACACTGGCAGCACGCTGTAACAGGTTGGCTGAAATTTCGTTGACCTGCTGCTCACGGGCGGCGCGTTCTGACGTTTCTTCTACCAGGCGGATACCTTCAGCAATAATTGCCATACGGGAGGCAATCGACTCGATCAGGATGATCTCATCACGTGCCCAGGTCTCATCTCCGGGCCGGGTTACCGCCAGTGCACCAACCGCCTCACCACGCAGGATCAAAGGAGCGGCCAGCACCGAGCGTCCCTCGGCATCCGTATAAACCGACGCTTTGACCTCGGTCTGTTCGGCGATACTTTCAACCGGGTCCGGCCAGCGCTGATGGGGGTCGCGGGTATGCCGCAGAGGGCCAGCCTCGGTTAGATGATCTTCCCAGGCTTGCCGTGTCAACCGGCGGTTAAGTGCCTCAATTTCTTTCAGGTTCGCAGCACTCTGTTCAAACAACTGGGCATTTGTGATGGCCGTACCGATCTGGTCGGTGATCAGGTGCAGCAGGTCGACTTCTTCCTGCTCAAAGACTTCCGGCCATTTAGCGGCTAAAAAGAGCACGCCTAACGCTTGCCCACCGGATTGTAACGGCATAGCCAGTTCAGCCTGTTTAATCTCAGCACCGGCCCAAATCCAGGGACCTTCCGGGGCTGTAAGCTGCGGTTCATTGAACAAGACCGCCCGCCCGATCAGGCTGTTTTCATCAATCGTCAGCCGGTGACCGATCCGGCTCCAGTGTCCGCTGCGTTCACCTGCCGAAGCCTGCAACCAGATTTGCTGTTTGGCCTTATCACTCAGATAGATACGGACATCGGGATACCCAAACCGCTCGTTTAATAGTCGGGCTGAGTTATCAAGCATCTTATTGATATCCAACGTGACCGATGTCTCACGGGATACCTGCACGGCAGCATCCAATTGATCAACACGGTGGAGCAATTGAGAGACCAGATCCCTCAGCACATTTGCAAGATGCCCCACCTCGTCTTTCGGTAGTTCGGGTATAGGCGTTTCCAGCCTACCAGCGTCGATTTGAGTGGCTGCCTGGGTGAGCTTCAACAAGGGGCTAAGAATAATGCCGCGCGTAAACAACAGCACGGATAGGAGGAGCATTACAACACTCGTCCCAAGAACCACACGTATCTGATTGGACAGGCGAGCAATTGCAAGCTGAATGGCTTCCAACGGCTGGCGGGTCAGGATAACCCAATCCAACTCCACTACCGCATCGTCGGCAAGTCCCAGGTCGGATAGGTAGGTAACGCCATATAACCATTCCTCACCGTTGTCTTCCGTAAAGAGCATTGAGCGTTCACTTCCTAGCGAACGGAGTTCTGTCAAAAAAGATTCAGGATAACCGGAACCAACAACCTCAGTGGGAGACATCATTACAACGCCGGTCTTTTCCAGCACAACGCTCTGCCGGTCGTTACCCAAATTCTCAATGTCATATACATTGCTCATATTCCAAACCCCGTAGATCACACCAACCATTTCGGTGTTGGTCGGCTGACGGTAGATCGGAAGTGCAATGTGAACCCCTAAGGCCCTGGTTAACTGATCGTGCATCCGGCTTGCCAGGAATATCTCTTCGTCCTGGACAACATTTTCAAACCATGTCCAACCACCGGGATTGGGTAGATCAATCATCTCATTGAGAGGGGGATCTACTGCCAGGACATAGCCATCTTTATCCAGGATAACGACGCTATCGAATTCGCTGTGGGTTTCTCGGAAGTTGCGGACTTGCTGCTCTAACCTGGCTTCTGGTTGGTAGGTCTGATTGCTTCCCCCATATCCTTCCTGTGATTCCGAAAATTGGAATTGAACCGCTGTCCCATGTGCCAGTTGGTCAAGAGCCGCCATTTCCTGCCCCAGCACGTCAACAACACGGAAACTCTGGGCCCGGCTCAGTGTCTCCAGGTCATCCAATACCAGGTTGGTCTGGGCATTGTACAACACATTCGAAACCACCCGATCCGCGATCAGGCTGCCCACGAGCATAACCCCGACCAACCCCAGCATAATCTTTATCGCAATTGGCAGGGAACGCGGGTCAAAACTCTTCTTATTGGGTCGGAGTTCTTGCATGGTCATCGTTCTGCACGCGCCTCCTTAGTTCCACCGGATGCAGGCATTTCCCGTGATTCGTCGTCTGCGTCCTCCGCCTGAGAACTTGTGTCGGAAACCGGTTTGCGCGTATGGGTCAGGGGGGTCTCTACGCTGATTTCAGCATAGACATTATCCGTCCCTAACGCCTGAGCCAGTTCGCGGGCAGCGCTTTCCAGCAGAAGGGCCAGGGTCGGAGCACGCTGCAACCGTGATGCGATGGCATTGATCAAACGCTCACGTTCAGCCGCCCGTTGGGCCTGGAAGTACAACCGGGCTTTTTCGACCGCCATAGCGGTACGGTCGGCAATATTCTGTAGGAGTTGAACGTCTTCATGAGTCCATTCCCGTGTAGCATTAGGCTCAACACCTAACACCCCGACCACCTCATTGCGTACGACAATCGGTGCGGCAATGAACGTCAGTGCCCCATCATCCCCGGTTGAGGTGATCAGATTACCGGCATTCAGTATCTGGTCGACGATCCGGCTGCGATGGGTTTGCAGCATCTTGGTCTCCTGACCATAAACCTGCATGCGCTCTTGCTGGCGCGTTTCGGATAGGAATTCTGCCCAGGTGCGTTGAGTCATATCCTGGCTCAATTCGCGTAATTCCCGCAGATTTTCCTGGGTTTGTTCATACAACCGGGCATTCTCAATAGCTACAGCTAACTGGTCAGCCAATGCCTGGAAGGTCGGCATCATGTCTTCACCGAACGCATCCGGCTCCAGGCTTTGCATATCAAGTGCCCCGATCACGCGTTGGCCGATCATCAAGGGGACGGCCATTTCCGACCGGGTGAGCGGCAGCAGTTCATTGCGGCGATGGACAACATCTTTGTCGGTATCGCGTGCAATCACCGGCTCGCCCCGGCTGGTGACCTGCCCGATCACGCTCAAGCTGCCGACGGCCAGGCGGTGTCCCTGGGACAAAAGCGCCTGTCCGACTTCTCCGGTGCTCTGCCGTAAAATGGCGTAATCTTCCGCCTCATCGATCAAAAACACCTGAACGTGATAATAACCAAACGTTTCACGCACAAGCCGGACGATGTCCTCCAGCAGTTGATCGGGATCGCGGGCACCGGCCACAGCGCGGGCAACGGTTGTCGTGGCCTGAAGCTGGCGAGTCTGGATCGCCAGCCGGTGTTCGAGTTCTTCTCGCTGCTCGACCAGGGTCAGGCTTAACTGCTTGTTTTCCTCAATCGCCTGTTGGGCCGTTTTAGAGAGCAGCCATAACAAAACTGCCGCCAAAATGAGGTTGATGTACACCAGGCTGGTCTGAGTAGCTGGGCCACCCTGGAAGATTTCGGAGAGATAATTTGGCGAGGCCATCAGGTTGAGGGCCAGATACCCCACACCGGCCAGTGACGTGACAGCAACCGTCCATAACGGCGGGGTTAGCAGACTCACAACAATCACCGGTACGACCAATACAATCGCATTGGGGGTTTGTGGCCCGGTAGAATGCAGCAGAGCGAAACTAAGCCCTAACAGAATCAGGGCCAACATCACCCCGGTGAGTGTGGTTTCTCCCTGACGGTTCAGAAAGAATAATATTCCGAACGGTACAAGCAGCCCCCCGAGGCGTGTCAGGAGAATGGAAGCAGCCGTTGGCTCCAGGTTGGTGAATTGAATCAGACCCCCAACAATCAGGGCCCCCAGCGCAAGCACCAGGCCAATGAGCAAGATAACCGCAGCCATCCGCCCCTTGCGAACCTGGGAGACGTGACCTGCTTTGGTCTTTATCAACCACCCAGCAATACGGAGCCAGCCGGGTTGCACGGAGTTTGTATCGTATTCAGCCATAGGACCTATTACTTTGAGGGCAACTTCAATTAACCCAAATCGCCTCTAATGTGCGGCGACTTCTCATTCTCTATTATAACAGCTTACCCACATTGATGCTTTTTACAATAGCCTAACAAACTTTCCTAACGAAAAACTACCCTGATAACAACCTTGTTCTAATTGAAAGCCTGATAGGACTTACACCCTTGGTTGATTTGCACCCGGATAAGGAGTCTAGCCCTCTAAATAACTCGTGTGCACTGCCGGTTCTATTGCTGCGAATCAACCTCACTAGGTAGTTGATCCCCTCCGTATTTGGTCGTCAGATGTACAAAGCCGGTAGGAGCGCCCAATGCCTGGCTGGTTTCTTTTACCACAATCCGCAAGATCGTATCCAGGTCGGCTGAGGCCTGTAATTCTGCCGAAATCCGACCAAGTATCTGTTCACGTTCAGCTTGCCGCCGCGACTGTTCGCCCAGCCGTGTGCTGTCCAATGCCATCGCCACGCGCTCGGCTACTTCCTCCAGCATTTTCTGGGTGTCTTCATCCGGTGATTCGCCACTCCGGGAGGTAACATCCAACACACCGATAGTTTCACCGCGCACCCGCAGAGGCAGGCTGACAGCGCCCTCATCCTTTTCCGGTTCCGTATCACCTGGGGGCAGTGGTTTGACCCCGGCAGCACTGACCTGATAACCGGCTGGCTCCGAACGTCTCCCAACATACTCCCGCCAGGCTTTCCCGGTCAATTGGCGGTTCAACAATTCAATGTCCTGTAGGTCGCGCTGTGCTTGCTCAAATAAACGCGCATTTTCAATGGCAATCGCAAGCTGGTCGGCCATAGTTTGAAACACCGGGATATCGGTTTCATCGAAAGCATTTGGATTAACACTCTGGATATC
Organism: Anaerolineae bacterium; assembly: GCA_050288085.1. Lineage (GTDB taxonomy): Bacteria > Chloroflexota > Anaerolineae > Aggregatilineales > UBA3940 > JBNKDD01. The sequence goes on along the minus strand of JBNKDD010000015.1, from coordinate 13,327 downwards.
CAATGCACCAATAATACGCCCGCCTACCCGCAGCGGAAGCGCCATCTCTGAACGAGTATGAGGCAGGAGTTCATTGCGACGGTGGACGGCGTCGGCGTCAGTATCAGAAGCGATCACCGTTGAGCCCTGACTGGTTACCTGGCCGATCACCGACTGGGAACCGATCTCTAATCGGTGTCTCCGCGCCAACAGTTCGGCCCCGGCAACGCCGGTACTCTCACGCAGTTCCGCAAATCGGTTGGTAGCATCAATCAGGAAAACCTGTGCATGGTAAAAGTCAAACTGTTCAACGATCAGATTTACAACTTGCTTGAGCAGGGAGTCCAGGTCACGCGCACCCGTGATCGCCCGGCCAACTTCTGCCGTAGCCATAATACGGCGGGTACGCTGTTCGACCTCAGCTTCCAGTTCCTCACTGTACTTACCCAGGTTCTTGGTCTGTTTCTGGATGGTCAGCAGGTCGCGCTCACGGATAAGGGCCGTCGCCACAGCCAACACCGAAACCACCGAGGTCGTGATGAAGGCCATGCTAATGTCCTGAAAACTCAGCCAGGTCACAGTCTGCGTGAACACTAACAGGGTTCCCGCTATCAACACTGATGCAAGAATGGTGACCCAGGCCTCCGCAATCAGAATAGAAGCCAGGATAGGCAGCAGCAAGAATGGAACGCCCTGGGCGGTTGTTTCGGGGCTGCCATAGATCGCTATCAGGCCGAAGTACAAAACCGTCGATCCGAAGACTAACAGGTAGCTTCCGGCTTTCGCCCAACGAGATCGGGCCAGCCCATAGGTGATCGCGAACAATATCAGGTTCACACCCGCCGACGGGCTGAAGGTCCCGGTGCGGATTAGAGCCTGGATGGTCATTACGGCTGTTGCTATTAGCAGCACAATCGATAACCCCGCCGTAGCATAGGCGCGATTACGATCTTCCATCTCCGTTATAGAATAATGAGGGGTGATAAACAGATCACCCAGGGTTCGTCTTGTGTTCATAAGGTTACTCTACTCGACACTCTCATCACCTGATGGACTATCTACTGAGGAAGGCGTCAGGCGCAGTTGGATATTATAATCCTGAAGCACCTGCTGCAATTCAAGCACTGTGGTACGCAGCACATCATCTACAGTTGCCGAACGCTGTAACTGCACCGTGATATCACTGACAACCTGGTCACGCATGGCTGTTTGCTGCATCCCTTCGATCAGATCAAGATTTTCAATTGCCAATGCAACCTGATTACCCACGTTCTCAACCAGGTCCCATTCTTCTGGGCTGAGCGCTTCATCATCTCGCCAGGTCAATCCTTTTAATGTATCCGGCAACATGCCAAGCGTAGCAGAAAGTTCTTTTTCCGCGACAGCCAGAATCGTTTCTACATCCTGTGCCCCACGAATACGGTCGGCGATCTGTCGCAGGGCGTGCTCACGCTGCACAGAAGATTGTGTCTGGGCCAACAGCAGCAGCGAGTCAATTGCCAGGGCTGCCTGATCGGCCACACTCCGCGACAAGCGCACCTGCTCCGCCGTAAACTGCTGTCCCTCGTGAGTCTCTAACAACAAGGCCCCCAGCCAGATTGCGCCGGTACTGAGGGGGATCATCATAAGCCCGGTGACCCCTGTCTCTGTATATTGAGTTTGCAGGGCCACATCTAACCGCTGATCGGTCTGAACATTGTTGAACACCAGGTTGGAACGCGACTGTGGAAACTGGGACAGAATCGGAGCTTCCTTGAATGAAAAACGCTTCTTTTCCAGTTCAGAGAGCATCTGTCCATTTTCCCAGATAGCTGCCTCGGTAACGTAATGGACAATCCGGCGTGGGTCCGGCCCTGCCTGGTAGAGCACAATCCGATCAGCATTGCTCAATTCACCGATCTCATCTAAAGCCGTGCTGTAGACTTCGTCCAGGTCATGGGCAGCATTCATTGCCAGGGCGGTGCTGTACAGGGTGGTGGTTTCCTCTAGAGTACCTTGCAGCCGTTCGAACAACTGCATATTCTCCATAGATATCGCCATCTGCAAGGCAACCTGCTCACACAGGTTAACATCTTCTTCCTGTAAATCGGCGAGCTTTTCCACGCCAATGTTAAGCGTCCCGAAATGCCGTCCACGCATACTAAGCGGCACGACAACCAGCGCTGAAATGCCCCGGTTAGACCACAATGCGGCATCGGAATAGTCACTGCTGAAGGTTGTTATACGTAAAGTCTGGCCTTCTTCAAGCGCTTTTTCAAAAGATGTTCCCAGTGGTGGGAGTTGGGCAGTTAGAGCCGTACCATGTAAGGTGCTTAAACGCAGGTTGGATTGCTCCGGCTCATACAAGGCCACACTCAAATGCTTCAAGGGGAAGAATTGTGCTAAGCTAGTTGACAGCAGTTCTCCCAATTCGTCAAAGTCCAGGGTGCTGGCAATCCCTTGCGAGAGCTGGTTGATTAAGATCAGCCGCTCAGTCTGGCGGCTCAAAGCATCGAGCAGTGAGAGATTTTCCAGGATGATCGCGATCTGACCGGCCAGAAGTTGCAGCATCTGGTCTTCTGCGGCGCTAAATGTTCGCGGTTTACGATTTCCGACAATCAGATAGCCCGCCGTCCGATCCCGTCCGATGAGGGGCAAGATTGATAGGCTGGAAACCTGCAAGACCTCTTTGGCATAAGTCCTGAGCGCCTCCTGATCGTCACCCAGCTTGGAGACACTGGGAACGGTTATCTGCTGGTTAGTCACCAACTGGCGGACAGGCTCCGGCAGCCCGGCATCCAAAGCCAGACCATCACGATCCCAATAAGCAGCAGGTATCGAAACCGGCTCGCCCATCTTACCAAACCCCACCCGGATCATGCTGATCCAATCGACATCCTGCAAGACATAACGCCGCAGGGCATAGACGATCTCGTCTGGTTCGGTTGCAGTCGCGATCTCGTGCGTCACGCGGAAGATCGGACGAGTCATTTCTTCCAGATCAGTATCGGTAACCAATGGTTGGGGTCTATCCACCGCGATAGCAACCTGGTTTGCGATCAACTTGATGATTGTTACTTCAATGTCTGAGAATGCCTCCGGGGTCAGGGATTGTACTTCCAACACTCCCAGCAATTCATTATCCAGCAAAATCGGCACAGCAATTTCAGAGAAGGCTAAATCCGTCTCACGGCCCACGATAGATGCCAACCGGCGGGTATCGGCCACCTTAGCTATCAGATCACGCGCCCTGGGGTGCGACACCTGATAGCCCTCATGACCCTGTGTGCCTGCATGGAACGTCGGCTGGCCCGTTCGCCTATTCAACAGGAAAAACCGTACCTCCTGGAATTGAAGCTCCTCTCGCATGTGCTCTGCGATCAACCCTAACATTCGGTCTGGCTTGGCCCCCGATACGGTTAATTGGCTGATCATCAGCAAGACATTGAGATAATCTTTCTCCGGCTGCTGCGGTTTTCGGCCTAATGGCCCTGTGCCCCGTCTAGACATGGTTCACAATTCCTTGTCGATCACTATACAAGCATTACCGGCGGAACATCCGGTCTAATTGAATTATACGTAACACAACAAAGGAGGCAACTAGCCTCCCCATGTAATCACTCAATTTGATACCAACCGGTATGACGGATCGGCAAGCCGAAAACTGCCATACCACACATTAATCGTTATGGGCTTCCCACACAGGCTCCCCGTTCAGCACCCGTTTGATCTGCTCCGGGAACCGGTCTGGGTCTAGTGGCTTTGCCAGGAACCCGTCAAAGCCAGCTTTTTTGGCCCGGTTCATTTGCTCGACTGTACCCTCTGCCGTGACGGCGACAACCAGGGTATCTTTCAGACGAGGGTGCTCCCGCACTTTTTCCAGAGCCTGGAAACCATCCTCGTATGGTAGTCGAATATCCATCAGGATCAGGTCAATCCGCGGCAGGGTGTCTGCAAATTCTACCACCTGCCACCCTGATGTTTTCCATTCGCAACGTTGAATCCCCATATAAGCCAGCAACCGGGCAATGAGTACAAAGTTCGGCACATTGTCCTCAACTACGAGGACATGAGCCTCGACGGGGTCAATGGGGAAGTTGGTGCGCTGTTCAAATTCGCTCACAGCATCCTCATCCTATGTCTGATGTTCTTAGGTTCGCAACTTTAAAAAACCGGCAACTTGCTCCGGCAGTCCGTCCACGTCAATGGGCTTGGGAATGTAACCATCACATCCGGCAGCTAAGGCCTTCTCTTGATCACCTTCCATTGCATTGGCTGTCAAGGCAATAATCGGAATGGCACTGGTGCTCTCTATCTTCCTGAGCCGGGCGGTGCATTCATAACCATCAATATCAGGGAGATTAATATCCATCAGGATCAGATCAGGGGATCGTTCTTTTGCTATTGTTAAACCTGCCTCCCCCCTATCCGCTTCAATAACCTCATATCCTTCGGCTTCTAGAATTCGCTTGATGAGAATTCGATTTTCCAAATTGTCTTCAATGTAGAGGATACTTTTTTCCCCTGCCATAAATCTCTCCATCAGTTGTTGTAGAGGAATGCTTTTCACCATTATACCGCGATTCCGCACGAGTCAAAGGAAGCTTGCTCAATGTGTATCAGAACTGTTACAGTACCCTCTTTTTGTTTTCCAGCAATAATGCTAGAGTCAATCCACAAAACCGATAGGAGGTTAACTATGCAATGGATTCAATTGGTTGTTCTAGTTAGTGTAGCGTTATTGTTAGGTGTTGCGCTATTTGCTCTGCTTGTTGCCCGGAGAGGGCGAGGCTCCAGCCAGCTACCCGACCAGGCTAAATCCATGATCCCGGATGCTAAATACGAGGAATACGAACGCCCATCCAGCATCGTAGCCGAACAGATCGAAGAGGCAGCCCGGCGCAGGTTGGGGCAGTTCCCCGAACTGGCCGATATTGTATTGGACTTCGGCACCATGCCGGATGGCTCGATAGATATCTGGGTCAACCGCAAACAATATGACAACGTCGATGATATCCCGGATGAGCGCATCCGTCAGGCTATTAAGGAAGCTGTCGAGGAATTTAATACCTGATCCATATGCTTCCCACCCCCAAACTTGAGACATAACTTGACTTAGAACGCACGTTCCTGTTATAATCGCATTAAATCGAACCAATGTGCTATTTCCTGAGCTATAGGAAAGGTCAAGTATATGTCTGAAGTCAAACTCTCAGCACGTCAGGAAGCCATTCTTGAGTTTATCGCTTCTTTTATCGATGAGAATGGCTATCCGCCCACCATTCGACAGATTGGGGAAGCCTGTGATATTTCCTCAACGTCAGTGGTTAACTATAACCTCAACAAGCTTGAGCGTGAAGGGCTGTTGGTGCGCGACCGCCAGGTATCTCGCGGCCTGCGTTTACCGGCCAAGTCAGAAAATCCGGCCTTTGTTCGTATTCCAATGGCCGGGCGGATTGTCGCCAGCGAACCGGTCCCAGTTCCGGCCAACGACTTTGCCATCTTTGGAGACGACGAGGCCATCGAACTAACCCGCGATCTGGTTGGCAGCGGTGACGACCTGTTCGCCCTCGAAGTTGAGGGTGAGTCAATGGTTGATGCCATGATCGATGATGGCGACATCGTAGTTTTGCGCCCTCACCAAAAGGTAGAAAATGGCGATCTGGTGGCTGTGTGGTTGAATGATAAGGAAGAAACCACGCTGAAGCGCATTTACATCGAAGGTAATCGAGTCCGCTTGCAGCCAGCCAATCCCACCATGGGACCGATCTACATTGATGATCCTGCGACCGTTGAGGTACAGGGCCACGTTGTAGCTGTTGTGCGCCAGGTTTAATATCCAGCCGTTCAATGAACGGCTGGGTAGTCCCCAATCAAATAATTTACTTCTATCACCATCAAGCACTGTGTGTGTTTGATGCTGTTTTGATGTATTCTTTCCCCTACCATGCAACGAATCTTTAAGACATGGTGGCCGCTGGCCGCCAGTTGGCTACTGATGGGTATTGAACTACCTGCCCTGAGTGCGATAGTTGCCCGCCTCCCCAACCCGGAGATCAATCTGGCGGCTTATGGAGGGGTGGTTTTCCCAATCTCCTTGATCGTCGAAGCCCCGATCATCATGCTGCTTTCCGCATCAACCGCCCTGAGTAGAGATTGGGACTCTTACCTCAAGCTGCGCCGTTTTACGCTCCGGTCGGCAGCTTTCCTGACCGGCCTCCACCTGCTGATCGCCTTCACCCCATTGTTTGATCTGATCGTTGTCAATCTGCTGGGGGTCCCGTCGGAGATTATTGAACCGGCCCGGATCGGCCTGAGGATCATGACTCCCTGGGCAGGGTCGATTGCCTACCGGCGTTTTCAGCAAGGGATACTGATACGCTCCGGGTATTCGCGGGCGGTTGGACTCGGCACGCTAATCCGCCTATGCGCTGATGGAACGGTGCTGGCCGTCGGATATGCCATCGGCACTATTCCCAGCATTGTGGTAGCAACCGGGGCCGTAGCCGCCGGGGTTCTTAGCGAAGCGACCTATGCCGGTCTGCGAGTTCGCCCGGTGCTGAGAGAACATATCAAACCGGCCCCGCCACTCGATCAACCGCTCACCTTTGAGGCTTTCCTGGCATTTTATATTCCCCTGGCAATCACCGCCCTGCTAAACCTGGCCGTGAATCCGCTGGGCAGTGCCGCGATCAGCCGGATGCCCCTCCCCCTGGAATCGCTGGCCGTGTGGCCGGTAGTAAGTGGGCTGCTGTTTATGCTAAGGAGTACCGGTTTCGCTTATAACGAGGTGGTGGTCGCCCGCCTCGATCAACCGGGCGAAATTCATGCCCTGCGCCAATTCGCCACCGTGTTGTCCCTGATCGTCACCATACTCTTATTGATCCTGGCTGCTACTCCGCTGTCCGTATTCTGGTTAGAGAAAGTATCGGCGCTGAAACCAGAGCTTGCCCGGCTCGCCCGGATGGGGCTGTGGTTTGCAGTCCCCTGGCCCTCATTAAGCGTGCTGCAAAACTACTATCAGGGCATCTTAGTTCACAGCAAGCACACCCGGAGCATAACGGAAGGGGTGGTAGTCTTCCTGATTGTGTTTGTCGGGCTGTTGGGGCTAAGTGTAAATTGGGGACAGATGCCCGGCTTATTCACCGGGTTGGCCTCATTTGTGATCGCCGATGCGATCCGCGTGTTGTGGCTGTGGCTGCGCAGTCAACCGATCAGGGCTGGGCTCAGTCTCCAAGACATAGGCTAAATCTCCCCTCACCGCCTCTATTTGTTACCACTTTGTAACGCCATAGGGTTGAAGATTTAACACATCCTTAATTATCATCGGCAATTATTATTTTGATTCACCAGAATCAGCGTGATTGTCTCCATCTCGAAGCTCTCGTCGGGGCAGGATATTCTGAACCAACGAGTCGATGTAACGAGACTACAAAGCACTTATCTTCTAATGGAGAGAACTGATATGGCAGAATTTATTTCTTTTGATCCCGGTGTAGAAGTGTCAGGACATGTGGTTTTTTCAACGCTTGCCGCTCCCGATGAGCAGACTAAACCCGTCATGGAAAGATACGGCCTGGGTGATGTCGATCCTGAATCATGGTACCCATTGCAGGCACTGTTAGATGTCCTTCAGGAACTGGCCGAACGCGGCCATTTCAACATGGTAGCCATTGGTATGACCATTCCCGATGTCGCGATGTTCCCCCCCGAAATCAATACGATAGAGGATGCCCTGATCCTGTTAGGCGAAGCTTACCAGATGAACCACCGGGGTGGGGAAATCGGCGAGTACGTTTTTAAGAAAACCGGCGAGCAGATCGGGGAAATGTTGTGCCGAAATCCCTATCCCAGCGATTTTGACTACGGGCTGATCTACCGCCTGATTCAAAAGCACCGACCGGACGACAGCTCAAAATTTCAAGTCGCCCGCGACGACAGCATATCCAATCGAAAAAATGGGGGAGATGCCTGTATTTATCATGTTTCGTGGTAGGGCTCACGACTGGGCGTGGATAGCATCTAACAGCCGTTGATGGATCGGGCCGTTGGTTGCCAGCACCCCCCGGTTATGGATCAGGCGATCACCATGTGAGAAGTCGAGCGGCTTACCATCCAGATCGGTCACCCGTCCACCGGCTTCTTCCACGACCAGCATCCCTGCCGCGTGATCCCATATCTTTTCCCGGTAATCCGCACCTTTTGAGGTTCGGATGTAAATTTCAGCACGCCCGGCAGCAACCGCCAGATATTTGGCCTGACTGTCGATGCGCACCGGATCGCCACCAACACCGGCCTCACTGAGCACCAGCCCGCTAAAGCTGTGATCGGTGTGGCCGGACTCGACACTTTCGACGATCCGGGCCTGGGACGTGTCCGTTAAGGCTGAGACTTGCAGCAGGTGTCCAGAGTCGTCACCGGTTAGCAGCGCGATATCTGCTCCCTCACCTCGAACAGCCGTGGCTACCGCGCCGATAAGATCATCCCGGAGCGGCATCACCGGGCAGGCTAAAGCCGAGACAACCGGTTCGCCATTGACCAACAAGGCAACGGCCACCGCAAATTGATCCCCGCGCAAGAACCCTTTTGTGCCATCAATCGGATCGACCGTCCAGATACGCTCAACCTGTCGGCCATGCCCCCAATCCAACCAGCTGCGGATATCATCCAGCGAAACAGGTTTACCTAACACCGCTCCAACATGATGGACAATCCGTTCACGCTGTGAGTCGTTGGTCAGCCGGTCAAAGTCGACAGTGCCCTCTTCAGCGATCACGCCATCATCCGGGAACAGGGATGCGATATGCCGCAGCACGACTGCCTGTGCGCCATAATCGGCCATCGTAACCGGCTCACGCCCGGCTTTTTCGAGCCGGGCCGGATTACCAAGAGTCTCTTCCCGGATAGCAAGACATAACCGCCCAGCCAACCGGGCCGCATCGCGGACTGCTTTACGTTCGGTGTCGTAATGTGTCATGTGATGATTCAAGTCCTTTATGCTAGATGGGCATCCAACCATGCGATCAGATCGGCCAGCACGCCAGCGCGATCCGGTTCGCACTCGTTGTAGATTTCGTGGAACAGCCCATCGTAGATTTTGATAGTCTTATCTTCAGACCCGGCATTCTCATAGAATTTTCTGCTGGCGGTGGGCGAAGCAATAGCATCCGCACTGCCATGTTGAATCAACAAGGGTAGGTTCAGATTGGATGCAGCCGCCAGCGTTGATTCACCGGCTGCCAGAAACTCGGTGAAAAACCGGGCGGTGACTTTGCCATGCACCAGCGGATCGGCCTCATAAGCATCCACAATGGACTGATCGTGAGACAGATCACTGGTGTTTAGTTCGTTGGACATCGACATGGTCGGCAGCAGCCCCGATAGCAACCGCCCGGCGGCAGCTTTCCAGGCCGGTGGCTCGAATGCCACCCGAATCGCTGGTCCGCTGATGGCTACACCGGCATAGCCCGGCGGGTTATCCACAGCGACAGATAACGCGATCAGACCACCCAGCGAATGCCCCGCCAGGAAATGAACCGCGTTGGGGGCCATGTCACGGGCTTGCTGCATAATAGCCACTGCATCACACTGATATTCGCGCCACGCCATGATATGCCCGCGTGCGCCGGGACTGTGACCGTGCCCACGTAAGTCGGCCATATGCAAACCATAGCCTGCCTTAGTCAGCGCAACACCTACATGATCATAGCGCTGGCTGTGTTCGGCCTGACCATGAATCAGGGTTACCATCCCTTTCGGATCGCCTTCCGGCATCCATGAACGGGTTTGTAAAGTCAGGCCGTCTGATGTTTGAACCTGTCCGGTGAGCATATTTCGTTCTCCTCGTTCCGCTAGAACAAAGCGCGCACAGTATAGCCGTTCGTGCAAAGAAGCTCAAGCCGGTTTGTTTTTGGTATAATCCTTTCAACTACAACCTCTCCCGGCAACTGGAAGTTGCCGCCCTCCCCTTTGTAAGGGGGAGGGAAACGAACGTAGTGAGTGGGTGGGGGTAATCCACTGAAAGTGAGTGAACGTTGAAAAAGGTTATCTTGTTCCTGCTGTTAGGATTGGTGATATTTGCCGGGGTGGGATGTGCACCACACCAGTTTAGCGGGGCGATCCTTGAACCACCGAAACAGACCAACGACTTCAGTTTACCGGCCACCAATGGAAGCACCTTTACCTTGAGCGACTATCAAGGCCAGATTGTGCTAGTCTATTTTGGTTACACCTTCTGCCCTGATGTATGCCCAACCACCATGTATCAGGCCAGCCGGATGATGGAGATTCTCGGCAATAAGGCAGACGACATTCAACTCGTCATGGTAACGGTTGACCCAGAGCGCGACACCCTTGAGCAACTGGGGCGCTACGTGGCAAACTTCAACGACTCATTCATCGGGCTGCGAACCACCGACCTTGACCAGCTTGACACCATCATGGCCGATTTCGGTGCATACTACCAGATCGAAGAGGAAGAGGAAGGCAGCGCCACCGGGTATTTGATCTCTCATACGGCGGCGATCTTCGTGCTTGACCGTGAAGGCCAGATGCGCGAGATTATCCCCTATGGCACACAGGCAGAAGAAATGGCCGGTGACCTTCGACAGCTCTTGAAGGAATAACTGAACGCATTATTGAAAATATAGATCGAAGGCATCATCATGGCGCAACCGGGCAAGTCTATATACCGTTGGGTGATCGCCGGTTTGCTGCTGCTGATCGGGTTGGCAGCAGGCATTTACCGGGGCAGCATCCTGCGTGAAGAATCCCGCCAGTTGCTGATCGTGATCGAGCCGGGCACAGCCGAGAAAATCGAGGCCGGCTTGCTGGATAATTCAGACTATCACCGGATTGAGATGATCCTCGGTGTAAAAGACGTGCTGGTGATCGAAAACCAGGACGAGGTATGGCATCAGGTTGGGCCATATTGGGTTGCGCCGGGACACACCCTGGTGCAGCGATTTTACCGGCCCGGTACAATCCGGTCATCTTGCTCGATCACGGCGGGCAAAGAAGTTGAGATCGTGATCCACGAGCGGCGCTAGCGGAATTTGTTGAATTTACCTCACCCCCTTCCGAATCGCCTTTGGCGGTTCTCCCCCCCCTCTCCAGTTTGGAGAGGGGGGAAGAAGTGAGCGTATGCGAGCTTCGGGGGTGAGGTCACATAGAACAGAAAGGAAAGCCTGTGACTCGCGACGAAATCGTTCGCCTGACTGCACTATCATCGTGTGCCGGTTGAGCGTCTAAACTAGAGCCGGAGGCTCTGGCGCAGGTTCTGCGCCCTTTACAAAACTTATTCGATCCGGCAGACTACCCCGATCTGATGGTTGGATTAGGGGTGCCTGACGATGCGGCGGTGATGCGGCTGAACGACGACCAGGCGATCATCGCGACAACGGATTTCTTTACGCCGATTGTGGATGACCCTTATCAATACGGTGCGATTGCGGCTGCCAACGCCCTGAGCGATGTATACGCGATGGGTGGGCGTCCGCTGATGGCTTTGAATATTGTTGCCTTCCCACCTGACTTAGTGGGGGCGTTGCTCACGGAAGTCCTGCGCGGATCGGCAGAGAAGGTTCGCGAGGCAGGAGCGGTGCTTGCCGGTGGGCACACCATCCAGGATAAGGAACCCAAAGTCGGGCTGGCCGTGATCGGCATTGCACACCCCGACCGGCTCATGACCAAAGACGGCGCACGTCCCGGCGATCTGCTGGTATTGTCCAAGCCGCTTGGATCGGGCACGATTGCCACCGCCGCTAAAAGCGACCGGGTCGACCCCGCTCACATGGAGGAGGCCATCACCTGGATGGCCCGCCTCAATCGAGCGCCCGCCGAGGCCGGTCAGGCAGCCGGGGCAAAAGCAGCGACCGATATCACCGGCTTTGGTTTTATGGGTCACGCGCTTGAGGTTGCCGATTCAAGCAAGGTGACATTCCGAATTGACATCGGGGCCGTTCCCCTGATGACCGGGGCAGAGGTATACGCCGATCAGTGGATATTCCCCGGCGGGTCGGCCAACAATATGCGCACCTACGAGGGAAGCGTCCGATTTGAGGACAGCATCAGCCAGGAAAGCCGGATGCTCCTGTTCGATGCCCAGACCAGTGGCGGCCTGTTGATCGCCATCCCCTCCGGCCAGATCAACATCTTTGAGCAGGAAATGGCAAAGCGTGACGCGCCCTGGTGGAAAATCGGGGAGGTCATCGAAAGGGAAGAAGACGCCAGCATTATAGTCGATGCTTAAATCAATACCGGCAGCCTGAACGAAACCATCTGGCAGGCTGCCGGTTATTGATCTATAAGCAATATCTTATTTGTAGTTTCTGGTTTGGTACAGACGTGCTATAGTGTTGGCAGCGAGAAGAAAAGGGAAGAAGAGCACATGGATGATGATCAAGACCGCGATCAGCTAGACGAAAATCCCGAAGCGGAGCAGGATGAAGAAACACAGCCCCGCTCACCGAGCCGGTTTGACCGTCTGGCAAGCGCCAAAGATAAGGCGGAAAAAGAAGCCTCCCGTTGGAGCGAGATCGAAGAACTGGGACTGCCGGTGGCAAGCCGCGATCAGACTCAGAAGGGACTTACTCAACCCATCGAGCCGCCTGATAAAGAAGATACGCCATCGGGGCAGTACACCCCGGCTGAAGGAAAGCCGCCGGTCTCAAAGAAAGACCCGCCGCCTTTCCCCCACCCCACCGATCAGCAGTTCCCACCGGCGCAAAGCAGCGGCCCCGGTCGGCCTGGCATTAAGCATCCGACCGATTCGCAGCTGCCAGCAGAGCCACCTAAACCGCCGGATGTGGATCCTGATGAACTTCGGTCGGATATTATTGAGTCTCGCTCAAGCTACCAGCCGCCCCCCAAAGAACTGGACGACGTACGCCTCGATTCGAGTGGGATGCCGCTCCCCAAACAGGTTCCACATGAGGACATGGACGCGACCATGGTATCGCAGAGCGCTTTCCGCGATGATGTGGTTATGCCGCCCGCGCCTCGCACCGAACCGCACGGCTACTCACGCATGGACGATGCCGAATTAGAGAGGCAGGCCGCTGCCGCCGGGAGACGTGCGCCGCCGATCCAACCGCGCCCGGTTGAGCCGATTTACCCACGGCCAGTCCAACCCGCTGCCCGTGAATTTCCGGTGCCGGAAAAACCAGCCAGGCAGAAGCGCCGCCGGAAAGTTCGTTTTTCGTGGGGCTGCCTTTTGCGGACGATTGTGCTGAGTTTTGTCGGCGGGATCGTGATCGCGATGTTAGGCGGGGTGGGTGCATCGATCTTTTATGCGCGGGTGACGGCCCCGTCCTTCAAGGAAATCAACGATATCACCGATTTGCAGGCAAAGGCACTCCAATTTGAGACC
>JBNKDD010000014.1:0-42120 GCA_050288085.1 Anaerolineae bacterium | reverse complement strand
GGTCTGAGAGTTTACCTTATGAAGGTTATCCTTCTATCGTTTTCCCGTCTGTTTCCCGTTCGAACTCCGCAGCCCTTGTTTTGTAGGAAGGCGTTATAATCAATAACTGTCTATTCCAGTCAGGGAAGGAGCAAGAAAGTTGGATTCAGTTCGAACGATTGGTGAGCGACTTATTCAAAATGTTGAGCAGGTGATTGTCGGCAAGCGTAAAGCCGTATCGTTGACCCTGGTCGGCTTGCTTTGCCAGGGGCACATTCTCATCGAGGACGTACCGGGGGTAGGGAAGACGGTGCTGGCAAAAGCACTGGCCCGATCGATAGGCTGCAATTTCAGCCGGATTCAATTTACTCCGGATATGCTCCCCAGCGATGTGACAGGCGTGTCTATCTTCAACCAACAGAGCCGCGAATTTGAGTTTCGCCCCGGCCCCATCATGGCGCAAATCGTGCTGGTTGATGAGATCAACCGGGCCACGCCTAAAACCCAGGCCGCCCTGCTTGAATCGATGGAGGAGAAACAGGTCACGGTGGACGGCGTAACTTACCAGTTGGCGCGTCCCTTTCTCGTACTGGCAACCCAAAACCCGATTGAATATGAGGGGACATTTCCCCTGCCCGAAGCGCAGCTTGACCGCTTTATGCTCCGCATCAGGTTAGGCTATCCATCCCCGGCGGATGAGGCAAACATCCTTGACGCACAGCGATACCAACACCCGGTCGATGTCATCAGCCAGGTTGTTCCTCTCGATGAACTGATCCAGGCCCAGGAAACTATCAAAGATGTCTACCTGGATAAACAGCTCAAGAATTACATCGTGGATATCGTAACGGCTACCCGATCCCATGCCGACGTTTACCTGGGAGCCAGCCCACGCGGGAGCCTGTCGCTGTTCCGGGCGGCTCAGGCTTTAGCGGCGGTGTCAGGTCGCGACCATGTGCTGCCGGACGATATCAAGGAACTGGCCGTACCGACTCTGGCCCACCGGATCATCATCAACCCGGCGGCACGGATGAAGGATATTTCCGCCGAAGGGATCGTGGCCGATATTCTCCGGCAAACGCCTGTGCCGGGCGCAGCACTTGGCAGCCGTTAGAACATGCCCCGCAGACGTAATGCACTTTACCTGATCATTGCTATCAGCCTGTTAGCGGCACTGGTTACCGGTCGCACGTTTTTCTTTAACGTCGCCTATGCTTTTATCGGCCTGTTGATCTTCTCTTTGCTGTGGGCCTGGGGAAACGCAAACTGGCTACGTCTGATGCGCCAGACCCGCGCCCGCCGTGCCCAGGTTGGCCGCTATCTCGAAGAACGCTTTGCAGTTCGCAATGGGAGTATCGCGCCAAAACTGTGGCTGGAAATTTACGACTCGTCCACCCTTCCCGGACACCGAGCCAGCTATGTAGTCAGTTTATTAGGGCCTAAAGCAGAAAAATCCTGGACGGTCAAGACTTTATGCGTGCAGCGAGGCGAGTTCATACTTGGGCCTTTGCGAGTCGTTACCGGTGATCCGTTTGGACTGTTCCAGAACGAGCGCCTTATCAATGCCACATCGCGGCTGGTCGTTTATCCGCTCACCGTTCACATTGCCGAGTTTGCCTTACCGGTTGGGCTTCTCCCTGGTGGGGAGGCCCTCCGGCAGCGCACACACCAGGTGACCGCCAACGCATCCGGGGTGAGGGATTATGCGCCCGGAGACAGCTTCAACCGGATTCACTGGCGAAGTTCCGCCCGGCATAACCGCCTGATCGTCAAAGAGTTCGAACTGGATCCCCTGGCCGATATCTGGATCATGATGGATGCTGAACGAACCGTGCAAACCGGTATATATTCCCCAACAGAAGCCGAGGTTGAACGACTGTCGAGGGAAGCGTCTTCTTTCTACTCTATTCCCCCAACTACCGAAGAATACACCGTTACTATTGCGGCTTCTTTGGCGCAGCATTTTTTATCCAGAGAACGCTCCGTTGGATTTGCCGCACACGGTCAACGCCATGAGGTCATCCAGGTTGAACAGGAAGCCCGTCAACTTACCAAGATACTGGAAACTCTCGCCCTGATCAGAGCCGTCGGGACGATGCCTTTTGGTCACCTATTGAGCATGGAGGGCGACAATCTCTCACGGGGTACGACTGTGATCGCGGTTACTCCTTCCTCCCGTGAAGAGTGGATTGTCCAGGCCCATCGCCTGATCCGGCGTGGACTGCGTGTAGTTGCCGTGTTGGTCGATGCGGGCAGCTTCGGCGGTCGCCCCGGAGTCCAACAAGCCGCCGCCCAATTGAACGCGGTGGGTATACCAACTTACATCGTGCGCAAGGGAGATGATCTCCGGGTAGCACTCGCTCAAACTCTTTCCCGCTAGTTTCAACAATCTCAAAGCAAACCAAAATCGAGTGCCAGTTGACAGTCTTCACGTTGGTGATATAATATGGGTGACCGGTCACCCATATTCTTGGAGATACTGAATGGCACGGCATAAAACAGAGGAACGAGACAAGGTTATCAACGAAACCCGCCAGCGTTTGCTGGAGGCAGCCACCGAGGAATTCGCCGATAAGGGCTACATCGGGGCGAATGTTAACAGCATCTCAAAAGCTGCCGGTTTCGCCAAAGGCACGATCTACAACTACTTTCCCAGCAAACGGGATTTGATGCTGGCCTTGATCGAAGAGGTCGCTGCCCACCACCTGGATTACATTATTGCCCGTGTATTGGAGGAAGACGATCCGGCCCGCCGCCTGGAGTGCTTCTACGAGGCTGGATTCGCTTACATAGTTGAAAATCTGTCCGCCGGAAAAGTGATGATCAACAACATTTACGGCCCGGACACGGAATTCAAAACGGCGATGTTTACAGCCTACCGCCCTATGTTTGAGTTGGTTGGCCGCGACATCATCGCTGTGGGGATGCAGCAGGGGATCTTCCGCCCGGTCGATCCGGTAAAGACTGCCGGGCTGCTGATGAATATTTATCTCGGCACAGCCGCCCCTACCGATGATGAAGGGAAGTCCTGGATTTTACCGGGCCAGGTTGCCGAGTTTGTGTTACATGCGTTGTTGAAGAAGGAATCTTAATTGTGGATGTCGTACTGAATATTCTCAAGTTTCTTTTGCTGTTTGTAGCAGCGATTGGGGTAGGGGTTCCACTTTTTGCCCTGCCCGCTACCCTCTCCCTGCCTGCCGGGAGACGACCCGGCCTCGAGCCATTGACCATCGAACAGGCCGCCGAGCAACTGCGGGCTACCGGTCAAACCGATTGGGAATTGGTGGAGTCGGCGCGGGCATTGGTCGGGAAGCGGATGACCTACTCACGGCGCAACAGCTTTGATCCGGCCCCTAAAGCCTTTGAGCGCGGTTACGGTTACTGCCAGCAGATGGCCTATGCGCTGGTCACCCTGCTGGATGAACTTGGCTTTGAGGCAAAGGTTGTCCAATCGTTTAAAACGCAGTTTCCGGATGGGCATAATTCATCTCACGCCTGGGTAAGTGTGACCATCAATGGCGAAACACGTTATGTCGATCCCTACTTCTGGGATGATGAGGCAGGCGATCTTGGTTTTACGATCATCGGTGAAGTGACAGATTATTCTACGCTGTGGCGTTGGTTTGCCGGTTGGGGCAGCACCGCTGAAAATGCCCGCCGTTACTATAAAACCGGCTTTGATCTGGAACCGGAAAAACAGCCGTAACAGTTATGGAGTCATGATTATGAATGCGTTGGTTGTATATTTTTCAAAATTCGGTAACACACAGAAGGTCGCGGAAACAATTGCACAGGTATTAGAGTGCAGCGCGATTCCCGTTGATCAACTGACCACCGAAGCCCTGTCCGGGGCTGACCTGGTGGTGATGGGCACGCCCACCCATCGCATGAACCTGCCGGAGGATGTCCGCCCGGTATTCGAGCGTCTGCCCAGGCGCGTTTTGAAAGGTAAGCCGGTCGCTGCCTTTGACACATCCTACAAGATGAAAGCCTGGCTGCAAGCCTTCACTGCGGCCAAAAAGCTAAATCAAAAACTGCGCAAGTTAGGCGGTAAACGCCTGCTTCCACCGGAGACCTTCCTGGTGATGGAGCGTCAAGGCCCCCTGTATGATGGCGAGATCGAGCGGGCTAAAGCCTGGGCAAAAACGATCTTGGAGGGTGTTCGTAGTTAATAGCTATTGCCCTCTACCCAACGGCATGTTAGATTCCCGCCATGAAACGATGGTTCCCATTCCTGGCGCTGTTAATATTATCAGGCTGTCTGGCTACATCCGGGTCGGGTGCAGTCGCCGTTACGGTAGAATTGGGTGGTTCGTCAAACACCATTAATGTCAGCAGCACCGCGACCGTTAACGATGTGCTGCGCCAGGCCGGAATAACGCTTGAGGATCTGGATCGCGTCGATCCGTCCGGCTATACCCAGGTCACCGACGGCATGACAATACGCGTTATCCGGGTCTTCGAAGAATTGGCTGTCATTGAGGAACCTATTCCATTCGAAAGCCTGACCACTTACAGCGACGGACTCCCGGCAGGGGAAACCCGTCTGATCCAGGGCGGTGTGAACGGCGTCGCAGAGATCACCTATCGTATCACCTATGAAAATGGCAGCGAGGTTGCCCGCTACGAAATCCGGCGGGTGGTGATCTCGCGCCCACAGGACGAGATTTTCCTGGTAGGTAATCAAACTGAACTACCCACCGTGACGGTCAACGGGACGCTGGTTTACATTTCGGATAGTAATGCCTGGGTCATGCGGCAGAACAGCGCCAACCGCCGCCCCTTGACATATGAAGGCGGCCTTGATGGGCGGATATTTGAGCTTTCAAGCGATGGAAAGCGGCTGTTGTTCAGCCGGATAATCGATGATGCAGCGGACGGGGGCGAAGATGCTCCTTTCAACCAGTTGTGGATCGTGCTCGATACGACCGACGTCGCCAGCCGCCCGATTGCTCTTGACCTTTACAATGTGCTGTACGCCGATTGGGTGCCGGAAACAGAGCGTACCATCATCTACTCGACAGCAGAGCCGCGCCCCGGTTTCCCTGGCTGGCAGGCAAACAACGACCTGTGGCGAGGAATCATTGCTGACAATGGGCGGGTAGGCCGGGCCGAACAACTGCTTGAGCCATCAAGCGGTGGCATTTATGGCTGGTATGGTACGGCCTTTGCTTATAGCCCGGATGGCGTAACGCTGGCCTGGGCGCAGCCGGACGCGGTCGGGATATTAACGCCGCTCTATCCACCGCCACCGGTCGAAGAGGACGAGGGTGAGGAAGAAGAAACGCCAGAGCCAACCACCGAACCGGAGGATGAGGAAGATGAGTTTGGCCTGATCCCCGAACCCACCCCCGAAGACGTGCCGGAAATTCTCCTGCCCGGTGCATATGAACGTCACACCTTGCTCAACTTCTCACCACGAAACGCCTATGATTTTGTCTGGCGGCCTGACGTGTTCTGGTCACCGGATGGCCGTGTGATCACGACCACCACACACGGGCCGCCGGTTGGCAGCGAATCACCGGAGGACAGCCCCCTCTTCAATCTGGCAGCATTGGCCGCGGATGGCCGCTTTGCTGCTGAACTGGAAGAAGAAGTGGGGATGTGGGCCTCGCCGCAGTTCTCACCAAATGAAGTCCAGATCGCCTACCTGCAAGCGATTGACCCTCTCGATAGTGTGATCAGCCGCTACCGGCTGGGGATCATGGACCGGGACGGTAGCAACAGCCAAGTGATCTTTCCACCGGAAGGCCAACCCGGTCTACAGCCGCAGGTGATCACCTGGTCACCGGATGGTCAGCAGATTGCGTTGGTTTACCAGGGTAACCTGTACCTGATTGATCTGGCCTCCGGGATTGCCCGGCAGATCACCGGGGATGGCCGCAGCAGTACCCCTCGATGGACACCCGAATGAATCAAAAATTTCGTAAACTTTTGTTATTTATTGCTCTTTTTGCGTTGAGTATACTGGGTGCGATTGCCGTTTTTTCGCAGCGCCAGGTTCGCCTGCGCGGGGCACTCAACGGCCTACCCGATCCTGCCCTACCGGCACGGGTTCCGGTGCTCGGTGTAAACGCCGATCTCACACAATACACCGATCAAGAACTGGCTGATAACCTTGACCTGATGGCCGAAACCGGTTTTGTATGGGTACGGCAGGAATTCGCCTGGAGCCAGATCGAGCCGGAGCCAGGCCAGTACGATTGGTCAGACTATGACCGGATCGTCGAAGAAACCGCCGGACGTGATCTCCAACTGGTGGCCGTTCTGGTAAAGTCACCCGGTTGGGCCGCTGAGTCGGAAACCGCCCCCCCGGACGACCTCAAAACATTTGCCGACTTTGCAACCGCTTTGGCCGCACGCTACGGCGATCAGATCGACGTGTATCAAATCTGGGATGAGCCAAACCTGTCGAGCAGTTGGGGCAGCCAACCGGCCAGCCCGGTCGAATATGCCACCCTGTTAGAAGCCGCCTACAACGCGATCCATGCCGCCGATTCGGACGCCCTGGTGTTAACGGCGGGATTAGCTCCAACCATCGAACGGGGGCCGGACAATCTCAGCGATATCCTCTTCCTGCGCGGTCTATATGATAACGGCGCGGCTCCTTTCTTTGACGGGGTAGCGGGCAAGCCTTACGGTTTTGACACCGACCCGGATGACCGGAAGGTCGATCCCAACCTGTTGAATTTCTCGCGGTTTGTCTTGCTGCGCGAGGAGATGGAGCGGCAGGGCGATGATCATAAACCCCTGTGGGCCAGTCACTTTGGGTGGAATGCCTTACCCAAAGGCTGGGAAGGGCAGCCATCGGTCTGGGGACAAACCTCACCAGAAACGCAGACCGAGCAGACGATTGCCGCCTACCAACGGGCGCTGGTCGAGTGGCCCTGGGCCGGTGGGCTGATCCTCGAAAACTGGCAGCCGGGCGGATCACCGGATGATCCGCGTTGGGGATTTGCTCTGCGTGATCAAAATGGTGACCTCTCGTCGATGGCTGAAGCCATCCAGTCGAATGCCGATCTATTCAATGATGCGTTATGGCCCGGTGTTTACCCGGCTGAAACACCATTAGCCAATTATGGCGGCACCTGGGAATTCTCCGACCTGGGGGCGGATTTCGCCAATGTCGAAGCAGGTGAGCCGCCCAGTGTGGTCGATCTGCCTTTTGCCGGTGACAGTTTAGCCGTGATCGCCCGGCGAGATTACTACCGGGCTTATCTGTACGTCGAGGTGGACGGCCAGCCATCGCGGGTTTTACCACAGGACGAACGCGGCGCTTATCTCGTCCTGACTTCGCCCGATTACCTGCCGCACATCGAAGTGCTTTCCATCGCCGAACAACTCGAACCCGGCCAGCGCCATGAGGCCCATATCGAAGCGGAGCGGGGTTGGGATCAGTGGGCGCTGATCGGCTATGCCGTTGGGGCACACGTCAACACCACCTGGTTTGATGTGCTGATAGCGGCCCTGAGTGTCGCGGCGTTGGTCTTCCTCGGATTAACCATCCGAGTCGCACGGCAGGTCACCTGGCCGGATATTTTTGCCCGCCTTGTAGAAGGTATCTCAACCCGGTTAGGCGAGGGTTTACACCTGGCCCTGTCGCTGATCGCGGCGCTGGCGGTCTGGCTCGGCGCGGCGCTGACCTGGGGCGGCCTGATCCCGAATCTGGTGCGCCGCCTGGGAGATGGCCCATCGCTGCTGGTCACGGCATTGACCGCGGGGGTGTTCTATTATTCGCCCTGGCTAATCCTGACTCTGGTGGCGTTGGTCGCCTTATTCCTGCTGATCTACACCCGCCCCAGCATCGGGTTGGCCCTGGTCATGTTCTTTACGCCATATTACCTGCTGCCCCGCCCCCTGTTCGACCGGGCCTTCAGCATGGTCGAAGTCACTAGCCTGCTGACCCTGTTGGCCTGGGGTATTCGGATTATCGGTGAGCGGAAAGAGAAAGGCTGGCCCTCACTCCGGGATATCTGGCAGCAAATGACCGGCCTGGATAAAGCCGTCGGGCTCTTCGTTGCCATGAGCATTATCTCCCTGAGTTGGGTTGATCTGCTAGGTGTGGCCGTCACCGAACTGCGCCAGATGGTACTTGAGCCGGTAGGGGTCTATCTGGTTTTGCGCACCATGCCGCTCAGCCAGAAGGAGCGCTGGCGGATTGTCGATTTGTTGATCGCAACCGGGGTAGTCGTCGCACTGGTGGGCTTCTACCAGTTCGTCACCGGGATTAATGTGATCACCGCGGAAGAGGGCAGCCGCCGGTTGCAAAGTGTATTAGGCACACCCAACAACGTGGCCTTGTATCTGGGTCGCCTGGTTCCGATTGCCACCGCCGTGACGCTGATCGGCGGGAACAAACTGCGCCGCTGGCTGTATGGTGGAGCGGGAATCATCATGATCGGTGCAGTGATACTCACCCTGTCCAAAGGCGGAATCCTGCTTGGCCTGCCTGCCGGGGTCGGTCTGGTGGTGATCTTGTGGGCGGGGCGAACCGGCGTTATCGCCGTTGCAGTTGGGGCAGTATTGGCCGGTCTATCGCTGATTCCCCTATCCCATCATCCACGCTTCAAGACCTTGTTTGAGTTTGGGAGCGGATCGAGTTTCTTCCGGTTGCAGCTCTGGCAGAGCACCCTGCGCCTGCTGCGCGATCACCCGATCACCGGAGTGGGGTTGGATCAATTCCTGTACCAGTACCGGGGTCGATACATCCTGCCGGAAGCGTGGCAGCAGCCCGATCTCAGTCAGCCGCATAACTTTTTACTAAACTACTGGGTGCGGCTGGGCATAGTCGGATTGGCGGCTGGCGTATGGCTGCAAGTCGCATTCTGGAAATTAGCGTGGGCCACCCAAAAGCGGCTGCAAAACGGCGATCAGACAAGGCGTGCCCTGGTAGTCGGATTGATGGGAAGCATGGCAGCTTTCATCGCGCATGGGCTGGTCGATGAAGTGCATTTTGTGATCGATCTGGCATTCATCTTTTTCATGACACTGGGCTTGATGCATCAGTTAGGCCAGGAGGAAACGATTGATGGAAGTGATGATCAACAGACGCAGGTTGATGCTGGTTGAGGGCGACATCACCGAACTGGAAACCGACGCAATTGTCAACGCTGCCAACCAATACTTACAACTAGGCTCCGGGGTAGCCGGGGCAATCCGGCGGAAAGGCGGCCCGGCCATCCAACGAGAGTGTGATCAGATCGGACACTGCCAGGTCGGGGGCGCGGCAATTACCGGCGGTGGGAATTTGAAAGCACCCTATGTGATCCACGCGGTGGGGCCATTGGGCAGCGATCCAAATGCGGACGAACTGCTCGCCGATGCAACTCGCAGCAGCCTCAACGTAGCGACAACCAACAACCTGACATCCATTGCATTCCCGGCAATTTCTACCGGCGTGTTTGGTTATCCCATTGGCCGGTGTGCCAACATTATGCTTTCGACAGCCATCGATTATTTGGAACAAAAAGAAACCAGTCTCAATCTGGTCGTGTTTTGTCTCTATGGGGCGCAAGCATTCAGCACCTTTGAGCAGGAGCTGACGCGCCAGGCTGGATGATAGAATACCCCTGAACGCCACATTATCCGGTGGTGATCAGCGGTTTTTAGTTCCGTTATTTTCTATCCCACCGGCCACTTGCCATAAATTCGCGAGAACGCCGCACGTAGATCGCCGCCGAGAGCCTGATATGCTCGATATCGTCGGCGGTGAGGGAGCGAGCAACCTTCGCCGGAGTTCCGAGAAGCAGTGAACCGGGCGGGAAGACTTTGCCCTGAGGTACCAACGATCCTGCCCCAACGATGCTGTTCTCGCCGATAGTCGCGCCGTTCAACAGAACAGACCGAATCCCGATCAGGCAGTTATCGCCGACAGTTGCCCCATGTACCACCGCACCATGCCCAACCGTTACCCCATTGCCAACCGTCGTCGGGAATCCGGGGTCAGCGTGGAAGATACAGCCTTCCTGAATATTGGTCTGTGCACCGATGGTTAGCGGGGTATCGTCACCGCGCAGGGTGGAATAAAACCACACACTGGCTTCCTCGCCGATAGTTACATCTCCAACGATGATCGCGCCCTGCGCAATGAAGGCAGTGAGGTCGATTTTGTCGGGATGGAATGTGGTGTCATATTGGTTGAGATTCATGAATACACCTTTCTGCTATGCCGGTTGAATGTGTCGCCGGGATTGGATCGCCTGCCGCAGCCGGGTGAGGCCCCAGGCCAATCCTCCGGCGATCAACCAGATCGCGATCTGAAAAAGTAGGTTCCGGGCGAAAAAGTTATCGCTGTTGGTGATGTAATAGTAGCCATTGGTGAATATCAGATAATGCAGCAATGGCATGAACAAGTAGGTGATGCAGAAGCCTGCCAGAAGTATCTCCACCGTTTTGGCTGATCTACGTCGGAAGACATGCAGCCCGGTCACGATCAACAGCCATACTATGCCCAACACAAGGAAGATGATCGCCATCCGCACCCACATTTGTCCACCCCTGGCTTGACCGCGTAGGAAAAGCTCCAACACACGCAGACCAGAAAACACCAGCATCAAGCCAAACCCGTCAGACGCCAGCCAGATCAGGTCTTTGGGACGTTCTACTGTCAGCTGCCCTGGAAGTAAAGCCAATGCCAATCCAATCAATGTGGCAAGTGTGGTCTGTGTGGCATTCCACAGAGGGAGAGTTGGGGAGTTGAAGGTCATGGTGATAGCGGGGATACCGATCACCAGCAGCGCTGCACAGCCGATCCATACCCGCCACCAGGCCGGGGGTTGATAGGTCTTCATAACTCGGCCAAGCAACCAGTTTAACGACGTATAGACCACCATTACAGCCCCGCTGGCTACCAGTCCGGCCATCCAATAGCGGCTGGCAGTCACCCGGCTGAAGGGTGAAGTATCCGGTACCAGCGGCCCCATATCATGATAATAAAGAAAAATGAAATACCGGTCGGCAAGGGCAAACCAATAGAAAAACAGGCCCAGCATTAAGCCCGCAATCGGCAGGGCGTGAAGCAGCACCGGTTTAAAGCTGGTCTGTGTTTCAGATTTTTCGTTATCACACATGTTTTTTTCTTCTCGCAGTGTGTTATCAGTAAAGATCGCCAGGCCCGATGATCATAGCCGCACCGCTGGTAATCAGGCAAAACACCGACACAAAATCCACACTAGAGCAAGGGTTGACTCTATCAAAATGCTCTGTTATCATTAACTTGTAATGACAGGATATCAGGTTACAGAAAATTCGCGACTTAGCCAATCATTTTCCAACGCCAATCCAACCTGCCAATTAGGAGAGATTTTAAATGCCTGCTTCAATCCGGGTGTGCCTTGTCGGAGCCGGACGTGTAGCCAAAGTTCATGCCAACTCACTGGCAAATCACGTACCCTCTGCTGAATTAGCCGCCATTGTCGATCCCAGCAGCGAAACCTTACAGGAAACAGGCGAGATGTTCGGGGTAGATGCCCGTTTTGCCTCACTTGAAGACGCACTGGAAAGTACAGATTTCGACGCGGTGGTGATCACAACCCCAACCTTTACCCACAAGGATTTAGCCGTTACTGCTGCCAATGAAGGAAAACACATTCTGCTCGAAAAGCCGATGGCGCTCGACCTGGAAGAATGCGATGCCATCATTGCCGCCGCCGAGAACAACGGCGTTCTGCTGCAATTAGGCTTTATGCGCCGCTTTCAGCCAGAATTTGTCGCCGCCGCCGAGCGGATTGAGGCCGGTGAGATCGGCCAACCAATGATGGTCAAATCCCTGACACATGGACCTGGCCTGCCCCCTGCCTGGGCACGCGACCTGAAAACCTCCAACGGCATGCTGGCCGAAGTCAACAGCCACGACTGGGACTGTACCCGCTGGTTGATGGGGGCAAACCCGGAGCGCGTCTATGTCGAGGTTGCCAACTTCAAAGGCGAGGCTCGCGGCGTCGTTACCGAGAACTTCTACGATAATGTGCTGGTCAATATCCGCTTTGAGAACGGCGGATTAGGCAGCATCTCCGGGATTTGCCCCTGCGATTATGGTTATGATGCACGGGTCGAGATCGTCGGGGAGAAGGGCATTATGCAAATCGGCGAGATGCAAGGACTGCCGGTGGTGGTCTGCACCGACCGCGATCACGGCCTGGTCACCCCGATCTTCCGCCGCTGGCCCCAGCGTTTTGAGTGGGGCTACATCCGCGAGATGGAACACTTTGCCGAGTGTATCCAAACGGGCAAGCAGCCCAAAGTCAGCAGCGACGATGGCCGTTGGGCCGTAGCCGGGGTTCTGGCCGGAACCAAATCCTTCCTGGAAGAGCGTCCAGTTCTGTTAAACGAAGTCATGTAGATACCTTGATCCAGGGAGTACCTGTTCATGAGTGAAAAAATGATCGCAGCCGTGTATCACGGCCCAAACGATATCCGCGTCGAGGAGCGTGAAGTTCCTGAGATCGGCCCGGATGAAGCCCTGCTGAAAGTGCTCAGCACCGGAATTTGTGGTACTGACCTGCGTATCCTGCATGGCGGCCATCGCAAGTACGGACCGGGCACAATCCGGGTTCCCGGCCATGAGGTGGTCGGGGATATCGCTGTTGTTGGCTCCAATGTTAAAGGATTGGAGGTCGGGCAGCGGGTGTTTGTCTCTCCGAACATGGGCTGCGGGCACTGCCGCCAATGTGTCGCCGGGAACAACAACGCCTGCGCCAACTACAATGCTTTCGGCATCACACTTGATGGCTCATTTGCCGAGTATATGCGTATCCCGGCAGCGGCTATTCTCCAGGGCAACCTGATCCCGATTGACAAAAGCGTCGATCCGGCAGTTGCTGCTTTGATCGAACCCTTTGCCTGTGTGCTGCGGGGTCAGGACGCCGTTAACATCCAACCCGGCGATATCGTGCTGGTGATCGGAGCCGGGCCAATTGGCCTGATGCACATGCTGTTGGCCCAGATGCAGGGTGCTGCCCGCGTGATCGTCAGCGAGTTCAGCCCGGAGCGGTTGGCCCAGGCGGTCGAACTCGGCGCAGACCGGGCGGTTAACCCTGCCGAAGAAGACCTGTCCACCGTTATCGACCAGGAATCCAGGGGGGAGGGGGCCGACGTGATCCTGATCGCAGCCCCGGCCCACAAAGCGCAGGAAGAAGCCTTGAAGCTGGCAGCCATTGGTGGTCGGATCAACTTGTTCGGCGGATTGCCCAAAGACCGCCCAACCATTACCTTCGATTCCAACCTGGTTCACTATAAGGAATTAGTCGTGACCGGGACGACCGCATGCAGCACTAATGATTGCTGGCGTGCAGCCGCCATTGCCAGTTCAGATCGGATCGACCTATCTAAGCTGGTTAGTGCCCGGTTCCCCCTCCGCGAAGTCAACCAGGCATTTGTCGCCGCAGGGGATGGTTCGGCAATCAAGGTTGTCCTGGAACCATAGCTGGTTGAGGTTTTTAGAAACTATGCCCGAAACGGCGCTAAAACTTACTACGGTTACCGGGCGGGTCAATCCGGAAACCGTAAAATTCGTAGATGCACACAACCACGTCTGGATCAATGCCGTTGACGGCGCAGCGCCCGGTGCGCCGGTGCTTGACGATCAATATGGAATCGCTGCCGAATTAGGTGATTATGCCGAGGCGGGCGGCGATGCCATCATCGACTGCCAGCCGGGTGGCTGCGGGCGCGATGGTCGCATGCTGCACAAACTTGCCCAGGCCAGCGAGGTCTACATCGTGGCCTGCACCGGCTATCACCGCCGCCTGTACTATCCATATGGCTACTGGCTGTTTGATGCACCGGTTGAAGAAGCAAAGACCCTGTTTGTGCGAGAACTGACTGAAGCCCTCGAAGAAACCCGTGACACCCAACATCCGGTGCGGGCGGGTTTCATCAAGATTGCCTGTGAAGACACCGTTGAAAAATCACCCATTAACTTGATGGAAGCAACCGCTGCCGCCTGCCTGGAAACTGGGGCCGCCGTTGAAATCCATACCGAGAAAGGGGCTGATGCGGAACGAATCATCGAGACGCTGACCGGGTTTGGCCTTCCACCAGATCGGATCGTTCTGTGTCACGTCGATAAACGGGTGGATTTTGGCCTGCACCGCGCACTGGCACAGGAGGGCGTCTTGCTGGAATATGACACCTTTTTCCGGCCCAAATATCAGCCGGACGAGAATGTATGGCCGCTCCTGGCCCAGATGGTTGAAGCCGGGTTGGCGGATCGGGTTGCGATTGCCACTGACATGGCAGATGCCGGTATGTGGGCAAGAATGGGTGAAGGCCCCGGCCTGACCGGAATGTTTAGACACATCATCCCCAGGTTAGAAGCACTGGGGTTCGAACAAGCCGTTATCAATAAACTGGTGGGGGGCAACATTGTCAATCGATTGGCTTTCCAACCCCAACCGGAATCTACTTAAAAGAGGTCAAGAGAATGTCTGACGTACCGTTTACCTTTGACATCATTCAGGCTGAGGAGATCATTCTCAGCAAGTACGACAATCACATCGAGCGCAGGCTCTCCAGGATGAAAGGCCAGTTCCTTGACCAGGATGCCTATCAGAACTTGCTGGACGAAGAAGATACCATCCTGTACGAAGTCTATGAAGTAAAGCGCCCTGAGATCGAAGGCGAACTGCTGCATGGTCTGTCGATTGTGCATCCTGGCAAAGTCGGTGATGAATACAATATGACGAAGGGGCACTTCCACACCGTGCTGGAGACGGCTGAAATCTACTACTGTCTGCGCGGTGAAGGCTTCATGGTGATGGAAACCCCCGAAGGCGATTGGTCAGTCGAGCCGCTCAAACCCGGATCGGTGCTCTATGTACCCCCGTGCTGGGCGCATCGCTCAGTCAATACCAGCCTGACCGAAGACCTGGTGACTTTCTTTGTCTATCCCGGTAACGCGGGCCACGATTACGGCTCCATCGAGGAGCAGGGCTACCGCAAGCTGGTAGTTGAGCGTAATGGCAAGGCAGAGATCGTTGATAATCCCCGCTGGCTGCCCCCGGAAGAACGCAAATGACCGATTTGAAAGACTGCCGAGTCCTGGTCACCCCTAGATCATTCGGCAAAGACGAACCTTCGCTTCGCGCCGAACTCGAATCACTAGTCGGCGAGGTAATTTATAACACCGCCGGGAGGTCTCTAACCTCGGACGAACTGGCCGAAATGATCCCCGGCATTGACGGCTTTATCGCCGGGTTGGATGCCATCGACCGCCACGTAATCGAGGCCTCCGACCGGTTGAAGGTTATCGCTCGTTACGGGGTAGGGGTCGATGCCGTTGACCTGGACGCTGCCCGCGAAAAGGGAATTGTGGTCACCAACACCCCCGGCGCAAATTCAAACTCGGTCGCCGAACTGACCATCGGGTTAATACTGGCATTGGCCCGGCAGATTCCGTCCGCAGTTCGGGCCGCCAAATCCGCTGATTTCTCACGAGTCCGGGGGATGTCCCTGGAAGGAAAGGTGATCGGCCTGTTGGGGTTCGGAGCGATTGGACAGCGAGTCGCCCGGAGGTTGGCAAGTTTCGAGTGTTCGCTGTTGGTCTATGATCCCTTTGCTAATACATCAGTTGCCCAAGAGATCGGTGTTCAACTGGTTGAGCGTGACGAGGTTGTCCGTCAGGCAGACTTCCTTTCACTGCACCTGCCGGTTCTCCCTGAAACGAGGGGGATGGTCGATGCTAATTTTCTCGCCATGATGAAACCCGGATCATTTTTGCTCAACACCTCACGCGGGGAACTGGTCGATGAGGCGGCTTTGTTTGAGGCCCTTCAGAGCGATCACCTGAGCGGGGCAGCGCTGGATGCGCTGATCGATGAACCGCCCGCTTCCGATCACCCGCTGTTAAGCCTGGAGCAGGTGATCGTCACGCCGCACATGGGTGCCCATACCGATGGGGCAACCAACGCTATGGGACGATTTGCGCTTCAGGACTGCCTCGCTGTACTGCGCGGCGAGGAACCGGCTCACCGTGTGGCTTAGATTATTTAAGGATACAAAATGAGTAAGGAACAAACCCTCTCGCGGGTGCGAGAACTGGGGCTGCTGGCTGTACTGCGCGGCCCTTCACCCAACCTGACACTTAAAATGGTTGATGCCCTGGTTGCCGGTGGTGTGCTGGGAATCGAAATTACCTACACCACCCCCAACGCGCCAGAGGTAGTCAACCAACTGCACAACAAATACGGCGACGAGATTTTGCTCGGCATGGGCACGCTGACCACCCCCGAAGACGCCAAGGAGGCGAAAGCAGCGGGCGCTCAGTTTATCGTCAGCCCACATTGCGAAGACGAATTAGCCCAGGCGATGGTCGCCACCGGCCTGGGAGTCATGATCGGGGCACTGACTCCTTCCGAGGTCGTCAAGGCTTACCGGCTGGGGTCGGATGTAGTCAAGATATTCCCCGGATCGCTGGGCGGCCCATCCTATATAAAAGCCCTGCGCGGTCCCTTCCCGGATATTCCAATGATGCCGACCGGTGGAGTTGCTGCCGATAATCTGGTCGATTGGTTCGCTGCTGGGGCAGTAGCCGTCGGGGCAGGCAGCCAGTTATGCCCCCGTGCCTGGGCTGAAGCTGGCCGCTTCGACGACATCACCGAACAGGCCAAAGATTTTGTTAAAGCCATTGAGCAGGCCCGGAAGTAATTATCATGACCAATCCAACTGATTACCCAATTGTGGAAAAGCAAGTCCCCACCTTTTACTTCGTGGGGGTGACCACTGGCAAATCCTCGATCATGAAGGTTTTCCCACGCTTGATGGAAGTCCTGGGGCGAACCGACGTGGTGATCGAGGGTATTGATCACCAACTCAACGACGATCCCGAAGCCTATCGGGCCACCGTTGCCCAGTTCAAATACGATCCCCTGTCGCTGGGCGGGCTGGTTACCACCCACAAGATCAACCTGCTCAAAGCTACCAGGGATATGTTCGATGAGCTTCACTCGTCGTCCGAACTGCTCGGTGAAACATCGTGCATATCAAAACGCGGCAGCAAACTGCGCGCACATGCCAAAGACCTGATCACCGGTGGGCTGAGCCTGGACGCCATTCTGGGTGATGGTTACTTCGGGCGGACAGGCGGGCATCTGCTGTGCTTCGGGGCGGGTGGTTCCGGCAAGGCATTATCCCTGCACCTGATGAATAAAGAAGACCCCGCCGACCGCCCTGAGCAGATCATCATCACCAACCGGTCACCGGGTAAACTGACAGCCCTCGAAGAGATGGTCAAAAAGGTCGGTACGGATATCGAATTTGAATACGTTCAAAACGCCGATCCAAAGGTCAACGATACCCTGATGGCGAAACTACCGGAAGGCAGCGTGGTGATCAACGCGACCGGTATGGGCAAAGACCTGCCCGGCTCACCGATCACGGATGAGGGTGTGTTCCCGATGAACGGTGTAGCCTGGGAGATCAACTACCGGGGCGAACTAGATTTCTGGCACCAGTCCAAAGCCCAGGAGAAAAGCCGCAGCCTGACCGTAGAGGATGGCTGGCTGTACTTCTTGCATGGCTGGACACAGGTAATTGCCGAAGTCCTGGACATCGACCTGGACGAAGAGACATTCAACAAGCTGGGTGAGGTGGTCGCCGACCTGCGCCCAGAGTTGGTTTACAAGCCGCGTACCGGCGCATAGTCAATCCAACCTTTTTTAGACTACACTAAGGGAAGCAGTGATAGCAATTATCATTGCTTTCCTTTCCGTGATAGGAGCGACACGATGGGCAAGACTTATCTGATCGGCGTTGACCTGGGAACGATGGGAACCAAAACCGCCATCTTTGACGAAGAGGGTCAGCTGGTTACTGACGCCTACGAGGAGTCAAAACTCTACTATCCCAGGCCCGGCTGGGTTGAACAAGACCCCGACGAGATCTACGGATCGGCGATTCGAACCATCAAGCAATGCCTGGAAACAAGCGGCATCGATCCGGGTGACGTCGCCGGGATTGCCTTCGACAGCCAGATGGCCGGGATCAGCACGGTTGATGCGGATTGGGGTGCACCCACCGTATACGATTCGTGGCTCGATACGCGCTGCGGTACTCACATCCCCCTCCTGAAAGAAAACGGCGAACGGATCATCGAGCTGACCGGCGGCGCACCGACCTTCTCACACGGAGCTAAGATTCTGTGGTGGATGCACGAACGCCCGGAAGTCTACCGGAAGATCGCTAAATTCCTCATGCCGGGTGGTTATGTGGCGGGTCGGATGGCCGGTCTGAAAGGCGACCAGGCTTTCATTGACCGGACATATATCCACTTCACCTGCTTCAGTGATACGGCAGCAGGCGAATGGTCGGATGAATTGATCGACCTGTACGGGGTAAACAAAGACATATTCCCGCGGATTGTCAATCCCTGGGATGTGATCGGCGAGGTCACACCAGAGGCTGCCGAGGCTACCGGTCTGAAAGCCGGGACCCCGATTGCTGCCGGGTGTGGCGATACGGCAGCCAGCATGCTTGGTGCAGCCATGACCCGTCCCGGTGCAGTGTTCGATGTGGCAGGAACAGCCTCAGTATTTGCCGTCTGCCTCGATCAATTCGTGCCGGATGTCAAGAATCAAACCCTGTTCACAGCCAGTTTACCCGTGCCGGGCCTGTTCTATGCCCTGGCTTACATCAATGGGGGCGGTCTCAATTTACGCTGGTTCCGCGACGAGTTAGCAAAATACGAACAGGATCAGGCACAGGCCGCCGGAGAGAATATTTACCAGTATCTTGATGCGCTGGCTGCCGAGATTCCACCTGGATCAGACCGGTTGCTATTCCTGCCGCACCTGGGTGGGCGAGTCTGTCCCAGCGTATCGACTACTCGCGGCATCTACCTGGGTCTAAACTGGTCACATAAGAAAGCCCACCTGTATCGAGCCATGCTGGAAGGGGTGGCCTATGAATATGCTTACTATCTCGGCATTGTGAAGAGTCTGCTGCCCGACCTGGAAGTTCAGGAAACCCATGTGATTGGCGGGGGCGCACGCAGCCGCCTGTGGAACCAGATCAAAGCCGACGTTCTGGGTATTCCCTACCGCAATCTGAACCGTGAAGAAGCCGGTGTTTTAGGCTCGGCGATCCTGGCCGGATATGCAGTCGGGGTATTTGATGACTTGGCCGCCACCGCCGAGAAGTTTGTCCAGCCCACCGACCGGGTTGACCCCGACCCGAAGGTAACAGCCTACTACCAACCCTTTGTGCAGGAATACATCAAGCTGCTCGATTCAGCCCAGCCTGCTTTCGATGCGCTGGATTCCATTCCCGACTTTGAGTGACACTAAGGAGGCTGATCACGATCCACATATCGAGGATCGTGATCAGCCAAAATGTTCAGATAGTATTCGTGTAGTTCATTACTTACTTTACCTCTGCAAGCGTGAACGCGATCTCATCAAAAACAGCTAACTCTCCAAAACAGGTTAGAACGACAACCCTATCATTGATCTCAGTAATCAACGAATTAGACAGGCCCATACTGTCTACTTCAAGCCGCGTCGCCGGTTGACCGGAAGACAGGGTGATTTCAGCCTCAGAAATGATTATAAAGGTTGGTGAAGAAGTGATCTGTTGCATATAGCTGGCCAGGTCAACGTCAGATGGGCGGATATTCATATCGCACTTCGTATCCCCTGGCTCAAAGGCTTCCCCACCAATGTATTTATCCTCAGGATATGATTGAAAAATTGCATACTCTCCATCAATAACACCGGTCACCACCCAGCTTTCGGGAATGTAGATAGATACACCGGCAGTTAGGTCCTGATACTCAATGAAACCCGTAGGAGGTTGTGAAACTGGTATTTGGGTTGGTTCGATGATGTCTGCCGTCGCGGTAGGTGAGATTGGGTTGGATTCCAATGTTGCCTGCATCCCTTCAGATGGCACAAAGACTAATCGAGATGTTCCATCGGCGTCAAGTAACCATAGTTGACCTGTTTCATCGAACTGGTAGCCGTTGACTTCCAATAGCACCGCGAAGTAGTCACTTTCCTGCTTCATCGCAGTCTGGTCTGCACAAGCCATCTCTGTTCTGGCAATGGGACCGAAACTAAGTGAATCACCATCGACATTAATCGTGCCATCGTATAGGTTACATCCAGCGTGTCCACTGACCTGCCCATCCTCAACGGTGAAACTTATCGGGTAGTCGGGTAGCACCGCAGCCCCGTCCAATGTAACAAGTTGCCAGTTTCCATCCAGACTTTCTTGTGACCCAGCGGGCAGAGCCGTGCAGGCCATAACCTGTAGCCCAAGCATCATCAATACCAGGATTAATTGTTTCCTCATTTATTGCATACCTTTCGTAGAGTTATTTTTCTTTGCTAATCCAATATATCTTCCACTACACATGATATCCGGTTTGACTGCGCCCCATGCAGAAAGACCAATGGCCTATCGCCCTCCCCACACGATACAACTTACACCTTCAGCTTAAATGCAGGATGGTATTAGTGTCATACCCCTAATGGGTTAGTCCACGGGTTATTTGTAGGCACGAAAACCAGGCAACTGATCCTTGTGATTAATTCGGCTACCTGATTATGTTAGCCTGGAGAGGATTGCCTCTTTTCCCCTTTACGAACAATTGCTGTAACTTTGCTTCCAGTTCTGGTACACTTTTGTTGAGATATATTCACGAAAAAGCCAGAGGGAAAAACAATGGCAGCGGCCTTAATTGACTCTGCGATAGCCCGCTTAAAAGAAGCCGGGTATAAGATCACAAATGCACGCCGAACAGTCTTGGAAGTCCTGTGTGAAAATCACCGGCATCTGACCTCGGCTGATGTGCTTGAGCAGGTCGAAGAACGCGATTCCGATATAGGGCGAGCCAGTGTTTTCCGCACGCTGGATTTACTGACCGAGCTGGCAATCATCCGCCCGACTTACCTCACCCCCCATACACCAAACTACATCTTGATGCCCGATAATGGACATCATGCCCATATCGTTTGTCCGCAATGCGATTTAGTGATCGAACTGGGCGACTGTGAGATCGAAGACCTCATTCAGAGCATTGCGGACAGACACGATCTTCAGATCACAGGCCATCTCCTGGAACTATACGGTGTCTGTGCCGATTGCTGCCGGAGAAACGAATAGCATCTTAATCTCTATCTCTACACTGTCATATTGATACAAAATCTCATTTGCTTGACAATCCAACCCAAAGCGCTATAATCTTCTATGTAATTGATACTAAATCTCATTTAATGGAGTTGATATGGCTGGGAAGGTAAAGCGATCTACATTCACGGTTGTGATTGTCGCGCTGTTGGCAGTTGGCTGTTCACAGGCCACCGTTCTGCCCCCAACGGAATCGGTAGCGGCTGGGCATGAGGAACACGATCAGGAAGATATGGAACTTCCGGTTATCGAACCGGTAGAATTAAGCGCTGGCGAAAAGCTCAAGGTCGTCGCTACAACCAGCATTGTCGGTGATGTAGTATCGAATATTGGCGGTGAGGCGATTGATCTCACCGTGTTGATGGATGTCGGGCAGGACCCGCACAGCTACGAACCGGCCCCCAAAGCCCTGGCCGCTATTGAGGATGCCGACATTGTTTTTGTAAACGGCTTGGACCTCGAAGAAGTGTTAATGGCAAGCATCGAGAACATTGCGACCGGCGTTATCGTACCGGTTTCGGCGGGCATCGAACCCCTCGCATTTGCCGATCAGGAGCATGAAGGCGAAACGGACGGGCACGACCATTCAGCCGGTGACCCGCATTTCTGGGTCGATCCGAACAATGTCATCGTGTGGGTTGAGAACATCGCGCACATTTTGGCCGAAGCCGATCCTGTTAACCGTGAAACTTATCAGGCTAATGCTGAATCTTATACCGCCGAGCTTGAAGCACTCGACAGTTATATCCGTGAGCAGGTCACCCTGATCCCTGAAGCAAACCGCAAGCTGGTCACCGATCACGGGTTATACAGTTACTTTGCAGATGAATATGGCTTCGAGATAGTCGGTACGGTCACACCCAGTTTTTCCACCACCGCAGGAGCATCGGCAGGCGATGTGGCAAGGCTGGTTGAGCTAATCCAGGCGGAAGAAGTCCCGGCCCTTTTTATCGGTACAACAGCCAGCCAAGGATTACAAAACCTGGCGGAGGCCATTTCCGGCGAGGTGGGTGAACAGGTCAAAGTTCTCCCTTTGCTCACCGGATCGTTGGCTCCAGAAGGCGAACCGGGGGATACTTATCTCGGCTATATGCGATTTAATATCGATCAGATGGTAGAGGGTCTGGCTGAGTGATATATTGTAGATATCAAGAAGATGTGTTCAGGGGGGAGATATCCCCCCTTTGTCATGAGAGGTTGTAATGGTATCTGATGTTTTAACGTACGGAAAAGCCTGTGACACCCCGGCCATCGCCGATACACCGGCCATCCAGGTAAAGGATGTCTCATTCTATTATCCCGGCGCACCACGACCGGCCCTGGAGAATGTAACCCTGACCATCCAGCCCGGTGAACGGGTTGCCCTGGTCGGGCCAAACGGTGCAGGTAAGTCAACCTTGATCAAGCTGGCAGTTGGCCTTGAGAAAGTACAAACCGGCATGATTTCCGTATATGGCAACCCGGCTCATTCATGTAAGCACCGGGTTGCACTCGTGCCGCAGCGTACGACGGTTGATTGGCGTTTCCCGGTAACCGTGCGCGAAGTGGTCATGATGGGACGCTATGTCCACCTGGGTTGGGGCAAACGTCCCCGCAAGGAAGATCACCAGGCGGTCGAGCAGTCTATGGAAATGCTGGAGATAGCCGACCTCGCCAAACGCCAGGTCGGGGAATTATCAGGTGGACAGCAGCAGCGTGTTATGCTCGCCCGCACCCTGGCCCACAATGCCGATCTCCTGCTGCTGGATGAGCCGCTCAACCATGTCGATGTCGCAACCCAGGAATTGATATTCCACGTGCTGGAAAGGCTGTGTGCAACCGGCAAAACCGTGATCGTCAGCACCCATGACCTGGGTATCCTGCCGGTTCATTTTAGCCGGGCGTTGTTTCTCGACCGGCATGTTATCGCCGATGGACCGGTCGAAGAGGTGCTGACCGCCCAGACTATTGCGAGGGCTTATGGATTTGAATTTCACGGTGAGGAGGATTTAGCACAGTGGTTGAATGGCTCCTTGAACCGTTAACCTACAGTTTTATTGTTCGCGGGCTGATCGCCGGGATTCTGGCCGGGACGGCCTGTGCCATCTTGAGCGCCTTTATCGTCTGGCGCGGCATGGCCTTTCTCGGTGATGCGATGGCTCACGTCATCCTGCCGGGTATTGTTATTGCCTTTATCAACGGGATCAGCCTTTTTATCGGGGCGCTGCTGGCCGGGATTCTGGCCGCGCTGGGGATCGGGCTGCTGTCTCGCGGCGGGCGGATCAAAGAGGATACGGCTATCGGCGTGATGTTTTCCGGCTTCTTTGCGCTGGGTGTCTTATTGCTCAGCAAGGTAACCAGCTATCAAGATCTGACGCACATTCTCTTCGGCGACATCCTGGGAGTTGCCTCCGGTGACCTGATTGCGATGCTGGTGATTATGTTCGTGGTGTTAGCAGCGGTCGTGATCTTCTACAAAGAACTGCTTGTCACCTCGTTTGATCCCGCTCACTCGGTGGCAATTGGACTCTCCCCGGAATTGATCCGGTATGGGCTGCTGCTGCTGATCGCCCTGACGGTGGTAGCTGCTATTCAGACGGTTGGGGTCGTATTGGTGTTGGCGCTGCTGGTCACCCCTGCGGCGGCGGCCTCATTGCTAACCAGGCGACTGCCCGGCATCATGGCGTTGGGGGCGTTATTCGCCATCATCTCGGCGGTGGTTGGATTTTATGCGTCCTATTATGCAAATGTCGCATCCGGTGCGGCAATTGTCCTGACCCTCACTGCTATTTTCCTGTTGGCGTTTATCTTCTCCCCGAATCAGGGATTGTTAATCCGACGCTTTAAAAAAGAGCAGGCCGAATCGTAGATTGCCCTTATCATACAAGGGACACGGCATGCCGTGTCCCTTGTATGATCATTCTTCTTTTTTTAGAAAGAATGCTACTTTACATCCGACCAGGTGGTGTGAACTTCTTTCGCTTCAGCTTTCAAGGCCCGCAGCAAAGCATCCTGGTCAACCGGCAGGCTGAAAATCCTCACGCCGGTAGCATGGTAAATCGCATTGGCGATAGCCGGATTGGTGTTGATCGATGGAATCTCACCCACACCCTTCGCCCCGAATGGCCCATCAGCCGTCTGGTGCTCGATCAGGTGAGAGATGATCTCCGGAGCGTGCTTGATGCTTGGCATCTTGTAGCGGGCGAACATAGTTGACCAGGGCACACCATCCTCGATGATGTATTGTTCAGTCAGGCTGTTACCCATTGCCATCACAATCCCACCCTGAATCTGACCCTGTAAAGCCCTCGGATTGAGCGCCCGACCTACATCCGTCCCGGCGACAACCTTCAGCACATGAACCTCACCCGTATCCAGATCAACCTCGACCAGTGCGGCCTGAGTCGCATAAGAGAAGGCGAAGTGCATATCACCACCGGTTCCGAGCGGCTGAGTCTTCGGGGCCCAATATTCGAAGGAAGCTTTCGTATCACGCCCTTCCATCTTCATCCAGCCGACCACCTCACCGATGGGGACACTCTGCCCGTTATAGCGCACCAATCCTTCCTCAAAGCGGAGGTTGGTTGGGTTCACATCCATCCGCTCGGCGGCTACTGAAGACATCGCCTCGCGGACAGCACTGGCGGCTAACCGGGCAGCATTCCCGGTAACATAGCTCTGACGGGAAGCGGTAGTTGGCCCACCGTCCGGGGTCAGATCGGTGTCAGATAGCAGCGCCCGAACCTTGTTAATCGGGATACCCAATTCTTCAGAGGCACATAGCGACATCACAACGTCGAGGCCCTGGCCCATATCAGCAGACGAGGATCGGACTTCGGCGCTGCCATCTTCATAAACCTCGACCTCAGCCGTCGATTTATCCGGTGCGCCACCACCCAGTCCGGTATTCTTATAGGCGC
This sequence comes from Anaerolineae bacterium, assembly GCA_050288085.1. Taxonomy (GTDB): domain Bacteria; phylum Chloroflexota; class Anaerolineae; order Aggregatilineales; family UBA3940; genus JBNKDD01. Next base: position 17,119 of record JBNKDD010000014.1, on the reverse strand, counting down.
AGGCGATACCCCAACCATAGGCTTTGTTACCCTCGCGCCAGCCCCACTTGAAGCCCTCGTCCACATGATGGGCATCCATATCCTGCCGGACTTTTTCAATCGTCTCGATCAGGCCCACACTTTCGCGGAGCAGTTGACCGGTAGCCGTCGTCTCACCGACCTTCTGAGCATTCTTTAATCGAAGCTCAACCGGGTCCATGCCAATGGCCTCGGCAATTAAATCCATATTCTGCTCGACGGCAAACGCCGACTGAGTCACCCCAAATCCCCGGAAGGCCCCGGAAGGCGGATTGTTAGTGTACATGGCATAGCAGTCGATTTTGGCATTCGGGACAGCATAGGGGCCGGTAGCATGAGTGGTGGCCCGTGTCATCACCTTATCGCTCAGGCTGGCATAAGCGCCACCATCACCATAAAGCTCGGCCTGAACCGCCGTCAGAGTTCCATCATTTTTCGCGCCGGTCTTGATCCGGATAATGGTTGCATGTCGCTTGGGATGGAACAGCAGCGATTCTTGCCGGGTGTACAGCATCTTGACCGGGTGGCCTGTCACCGTCGCCAGCATCGCAGCGTGAATTTGTCCGGCGATGTCCTCCTTGCCGCCAAACCCACCGCCGATCAGCGTTCCGATGACCCGCACCTGCTCATCCGATAAGCCCATTGCCCGCGCAACGTCGTTCCGATCCTGGTAAGGAATCTGCGAACCGACATAGACCGTCAGCTTTTGATGTTCCTCGTCATAGCCTGCCGGGATACCGATGGAACATTCCGGCTCCAGGAAGGCGTGTTCAATCGTCGGGGTGCGGTATTCCCGCTCGACGATCACATCAGCATCGGCAAAGCCTTGTTCAACATCGCCGTGATAAACCTTGATGTGCTTGAGCAGGTTGCCGGTTTCCCATTCCTCGTGAACCAGCGGCGCGCCATCTGACCGGGCATATTCGGGATCGCCGACCACACCCAGCGGCTCGTAGTCCACCTCGATCAATTCCAGGGCGGCGGCGGCAGTATCCGGGTCATCTGCCGCGACAATCGCCACCGGATCGCCCATGTAGCGGACCTTTTCACCGGCCAGTACCGGCCAATCTTTATGCACAATCCCGTGACTGTTCTCGCCGGGCACATCCTCATAAGTCAATACAGCCTGAACACCCGGCAAGGCTTTGGCCTTGCTGGTGTCAATCCGCAGGACTTTAGCATGGGGGTAGGCGGCTCGCAGAGTCCGGGCATATAACATGCCGGGAAAATCGTAATCATCGGCGTACATTGCCTTGCCCGTCACCTTATCGACGACATGCTGGCTGGCGGTTGAATGGCCGACCGCATTCAGCGGCTCGATGGTCTCCGGCTCGCCGAAGGGTAACGGTGCTTCACCGCGCAGTTCACGAGCGGCTGAATCAATCGCATTAAACACCGCCGCATATCCCGTACACCGGCAAAAAGTATCCTTCAAGGCGATCTTGACATCCTGTTTGCTCGGTGCAGGATTTTCATCCAGGAGTTGCTTGGCAGTCATGATCAGGCCGGGGGTGCAGAAACCACACTGCACGGCCCCTTGTTCAATAAACGCTTTTTGCAGGGGATGTAATTCGCCGCTCTTTTCCAATCCTTCAATAGTCTGGATTTCCGCTCCCTGCGCTTTGAAGGCCGGGAAGATGCACGAATCGACCGTCTTACCGTTGACGATCACCGTGCAGATTCCACACTCTGCTTCATTGCACCCGATCTTCGTACCGGTCAGGCCGAGGTCATAGCGGAGTAACTCGGCCAGCGTCCGCGATTCGGGTACATCTAATTCGTGGTGAGTTCCATTAACAGTTAATTCAAGCTTGCTCATTGTTTTCTTGCCTGTAACGATCCGTTCTATCGTTTTAAAAAAGAGGGACGATCATCAAATCTGTCGCCCCTCCCAAATATTCTTTATTGCAGCCCCACACCTTCCGGGACAGACTCACCGGTTTTAGCTCGTTTCACCGCCAGCCGGATCGCCCGGCGCAGCAGCACCTCGGCCATCTCAACCCGGTATTCGGATGTGGAGCGGTACTTACTGGTGCGGGGATGAACCTCGTCTCTGAGAGTCTGGATCACCGCGTCGAGTGCGGCATCGTCTTCAACGTCCACACCCTTCAGCGCGGCCTCGGTTTCCCCCAATCGTACCGGTGTTGGTGCAACCGGTGCAATGGTGACCCTCGACTCTTCGATCACATCTCCCTGCACACGCACCCAGACTGCACACCCCAGAATCGGAAGGGCAACACCCTGGGGGCGCATAATACGTTTGAAGGCCGTACCTTCGCCAGGGCCGCATAACTTGAAGCGGAAGTTAAGCAGCAGATCGCGGCTGTGATCAAGCAGCGATTTACCAGGGCCTTTGAACATCTCCTGGATCGGCACCCAACGCCGTTCGCCGCCCTGTGCGATCTCTACCGAGGCATTAAGGGCCATCAACGATGTTGACCCATCACCGGCAGGCAGCGCGTGGGCGACATTGCCACCCAGCGTGGCAACATTGCGCACCTGCGGGCCGCCGACAACGCCGCAGCTTTCTACCAGGCAGGTTGCCCTTTTAGCGATCAGATCGGATTTAACGATCTCGGAATGGGTAACAGCTGCACCGATCATCACCTCGTCATCGTCCATCGGGGTGATGTGATGCAGGTCGCCAATGCTGGTAACGTCCACCAGCGCCTCAACCGGCGGATGGTTTCCGTGTTTGATATCCAGCAGTAAATCAGTTCCACCCGCCACGACTTTAGCCTGACCGTCATACCGGGCAAGAATCTCTAATGCCTCATCAACTGAGGCCGGTGAATGATAATAGTTCCAACCAGTCATATTTTTTTGAATCTTTATATTACTTGCGTTTGAATCGCGGGCACTTATCGTTGAGTGAGGATACCCAACGCCGATACGAGTACACCCCGCACCGACCACCGATTGCTTGTATCTTAGCATACATATTATACCGGTGACAAGACTTTTGGTGCATCGTGACCGTTCCAAAAACGGAAAAAAGCCGGAGGAGAGGCATACCACCCCTTTTCCCCAGAGGGAATTAGGCAATGAGAACCTCAGACAGATCCAGGTGTCCAGAGTGAGCACCGAGATAGGTGAGCAGATGAGAGACATTGATTACGGATTGAAGGCGCTTGTAAGTGCGCATGGTACGATACCGTTCTTTGATCCACCAACCAATGGCTCGTTCGGTAACATTATTAGTCCCATCCAGAGGCCGGGCCAGCGCCCGTGTGCCCAATTCACCCACCAACTTGGCCACATTTCGATTGACATGGGATATTGTGGATGAACATTTCCCTGATGCGATTCAGATTGTTGATTGGTATCATGCCTGCCAGTATCTTCATCCGGTCGCTCAACTGGCCTTCAAAGACAAATCTAAACGTGAACGCTGGCTAGAAACGGTCACTGGCCGATTGTGGGCGGGTGACCTTGATGCAGTCATTGAGGCTTGTGCCGAGCACATCCAGCCTGGACTTGAAGAGGACCCGGCTCAAAAAGCGGTCACCTACTATACTAACAATCGCCACCGCATCGACTATCCTACTTATCGCGCCAATGGCTATCATATTGGCTCTGGCACCATTGAGAGTGCCGTTAAGCAGATTGCGTCGCAACGGATGAAGGTGTCTGGGGCTATTTGGAATCTGGAGGCTGCTCGTAGAGTTGCTAAGGCCCGTGCCGCTTACCTGTCTGGTCATTGGGATTTATTGGCTGCTCGACGTACCCATTTTGCCACAGTCGCTTAACAACTTGTTCGTGCACTGGTTGGTGTCACAACAATTGACAATCCCACATCGGCAGTGTTAGACTGCGATACGTCCTATTGGTGGAAAAGAGAAGAATGTTATGCTTTTTACCCGTGCAGAAATTGAAGAGAGGGAAAGACAAACCCTTGCGCCTTATGGCATGAAAAGCGGCGACTCGCAGGGGCGTGTCCATCCAGAAGATGAACCGCAGCACCGTACAGCCTTCCAACGTGATCGCGACCGGGTGCTGCACACAACGGCTTTCAGGAGGTTGGAGTATAAAACCCAGGTATTCGTCAATCACGAGGGGGATTATTACCGTACCCGTCTGACCCACACCCTCGAAGTTGCCCAGATTGGGCGCTCGATTGCGCGGGTGTTGGGTGCAAACGAAGACCTTGTCGAAGCGATTTGCCTGGTGCATGATATCGGACACCCACCATTTGGGCACTCAGGCGAAGCAACCCTATCAAAGCTGATGGCAGATCATGGCGGTTTTGATCATAACCAGCAGGCCCTTCGCAATGTGACGGTGCTGACCAAACGCTATCCCGGTTTTCCCGGCCTGAATCTGACCTATGAGATGCGGGAAGGGATCGTTAAGCATGAGACGGAGTACGATTTCAGCTCGGTGCCAGATGAATACCAGCCCAACAAACGCGGCAGCCTTGAAGCGCAAATTGCCAACATCGCCGACGAGCTAACCTATACCGCCCACGATCTGGACGATGGCTTATATGCCGGGTTGCTCACGCCTCAGCAGCTTGATGGTATCGGAGTCTGGGAACTGGGCAAGCAGGAACTTGGGTTTAAATCCAGCGAGTTTAACGAGCTTACCCGTCACAGTCTGGTTCGACGGCTGATCGGCGTTCTGGTGCGTGATGTGACAGAAGCTACCCATGCGCGGCTGGCAAAAGCAGAGCCAGAATCCCCGGATGAGTTACAGAACCTATCGGAAAACGTCATCGGGCACAGCGAAGAGATGGCTAAGATGGAGAAGGAATTAAAATCCTTCCTCTACGAACATATGTACCAGCATTACCGGGTAGTGCGGATGGCTCAGAAAGCCGAGCGGTTTATTAACCAGTTGTTCGAAGCCTATGTCGAAGAGCCTAAGCAGCTTCCGGACTCCACGCAGAATCGATGGGAAAATGGGAATGGTTCCCTCCAACGCGTGATATGCGATTACATCGCCGGGATGACCGATCGTTTTGCGCTGGATGAATACCAGCGTATGTTTGATCCGTACACCCGGCCTTGACAGATCAACTTTTTGGGGTAACCTAGCTCAACCGTGATTGAACGTCAGTATTGGGTAGGCTTTAGCCTGGTCAAAGGAGTTGGCGCGGTACGGGTGCGTCAACTGCTCAAGCAGTTTGGTTCTTTGCGTGAGGCCTGGCAGGCTTCACCGGCAGTTCTCCGCGAAGCTGGCCTGGATAGGCGGTCACTTGACAGCCTGTTAGAGGCACGCCGCCAACTTGACCTGGATGCAGAACTGGCCCGGCTGGATAAGCTCGGCATCGCAGTTTTGACCTGGGAAGATGAAGACTACCCGTATTTGCTGAAGCAGTTACAGGAGATCGACCAGACTCCCCCGGTGATTTATCTGCGGGGCAGCCTGGACGAGCGCGACGAATGGGCATTGGCAATCGTCGGAACGCGGTCGGTGTCCGTCTACGGTCGGCAGGTCACATATCAACTGGCCAGCGAACTGAGTGCTAATGGCCTGACAATTGTCAGCGGCCTGGCCCGCGGCGTTGACGCCGAAGCCCATAAAGCCGCTCTTGATACAGGTGGACGTACCATCGCAGTGCTGGCTTGCGGCCTGGATACGATCTATCCACCGGAACATCGTCAGCTTGCCGCGCAAATTGTACGGCAGGGCGCGATTATGAGTATGTTCCCTTTGGGAAGCCAGCCTATCGGAACCAACTTCGCCCCCCGCAACCAGATGATGAGCGGATTGGCACGGGGTGTTTTAGTTACCGAGGCAGGGGAGAAAAGCGGCGCACTGCTTTCGGCGGGATATGCGTTAGAACAGGGACGAGAGGTATTTGCCGTTCCAGGAAATATCACCGCCCGGATGAGCAACGGAACCAACCGGCTGATTCAGGATGGTGCACACCCGGTGCTTTCTACCCAGGATGTGCTCGATGTGTTAAATCTGGATCGAATTGTCCAGTACGCGGAGGCGCGCACCCGTCTGCCGGATATGTCGCCAGATGAACAGGTTGTCTTGAAAGCCCTGTCCGGCGAACCAGCACACATCGATGAATTGACCCAGCAGTGCGGCATGCCGGTTGCCCAGGTCAGCAGTGCGTTAACATTATTAGAACTCAAAGGGATTGCGCGGCAGGTCGGCAGTATGACCTATGTGCGCACCTGAAAATGAATGGTGATGAAATGGATCATACTTATGCATTAGTCATGGCAGGCGGTGCAGGAACCCGATTATGGCCGTACAGCCGGAAGGATCGGCCCAAGCCAGTCTTACCGCTTATCGAGGCAGAACGGTCGATGTTCCAGATTGCCGTTGAACGGCTGTACCCGCTCTTACCACCGGAGCGGATTTTCGTTGTAGCCAATGGAGACCTGACCGCTATCCTCCAGGAACAGGCCCCTGATCTGCCCCGCGAGAACTTTGTAATCGAGCCGATGGGCAGGGATACGGCCCCGGCGGTTGGGCTGGGTGCTATCCACATCCGGCATCGCGACCCACAGGCTGCCATAGCCGTCTTGACTGCTGACCATCACATTGCCGATACGGACACTTTCCGTAAGGTGTTAAGCACTGCATTCAAGATGGCAGCCGAGGAAGAGCATGTGGTGACACTCGGCATCACACCTGACTTCCCCTCAACGGGATTTGGCTATATTGAGCGCGGGGAACTTGACCGCTCGGTAGACGGCGTGGACGTCTTTGTCCTGAAGCGTTTCACGGAAAAACCCGACCAGGAAACCGCTGAACAATTCATAAAGAGTGGAAATTATAGTTGGAATAGCGGTATGTTTATTTGGTCGGTAGGACGGCTTATGGCGGAGTTTGGCCAATATGCACCCAAACTCCATGCCGATCTGAATAAGCTGGCCGCTGCTATCGGCCAACCGGAATATGCCCAGGCCATTGCCGAGGTCTGGTCGGGTATCGAGCGCATCTCTGTTGACTATGCGCTGATGGAGAACATCAAACAGGGGATACGGGTTATCCCGGTCGAAATGGGATGGGTGGATATTGGTAGTTTTGCATCCCTTTATGATGTTCTATCGACTGAGGAAGGGGAGAACGTAGTTTTTGGACCTTCTCCTGTCACAATTGATGCCCAGGGGATGCTGGTACTGAGCAAACGTTTGGTAGCAGCCGTCGGCCTGGAAGACCTGGTTATTGTAGATACCGATGATGTTTTGTTAATATGTCGGCGTGATCGGGCACAGGATGTAAAACAAGTTGTTAAATATTTAAAGGAAAGAAAGCGGGAAGATCTTTTATGAGTGATGAACTACATGCTTATTGCATGAAGTGTAAAACCCAACGGCCTATCAGTGAACCAGAGGCCGTTTTTACAAAAAGTGCCCAGCCTGCTACCAGTGGGAAGTGTGGGGTATGCGGCACAACTTTATACCGGATGGGAGCAACACCGGCTCACGAGCACCTCACGCCACCGGAACCTACCACCACCCCACGCAAGAAGAAGGGGAAAAAGCCCGCCAAGACGGCCAACAGCACGGCACAGCGGCGGCGTGGCAAATTGGTGATTGTCGAATCACCGGCGAAAGCGCGCACGATTGGCAATTACCTGGGTAAGGGTTACAAGGTTAAGGCATCGGTCGGACATGTACGTGACCTGTTAAAGTCACAACTTTCGGTGGATGTTGACAACGATTTTGAGCCGCGCTATCGCGTACCAAATGACAAACGCGACGTCGTCAAAGAACTCAAAGCCGCAGCAGCACAGGCCCAGGAAGTCTATCTGGCAACCGACCCTGACCGTGAAGGCGAGGCAATCGCCTGGCATCTGATCGCAGCCGCCGAGATTGAAGAAGATCGCGCTCATCGGGTGGAGTTCAACGAAGTCACCAAACAGGCTGTTCTGGATGCCTTTGCTGAACCGCGTGAGATCGACATTGATCGGGTCAATGCTCAGCAGGCCCGCCGCATCCTGGACCGATTGGTGGGTTACGAACTCAGCCCGCTCCTCTGGAAAAAGGTGCGGCCACGGCTTTCAGCCGGGCGCGTACAGTCTGTCGCCGTTCGCCTGGTCGTTGAGCGAGAACGGGAAATCGACGCATTTGAGCCACAAGAATATTGGACAATTGACGCTGATCTGGCCCGCACCGTTGAACGTAAAGATCCGAACCGGCAGAATTTTATCGCACGGCTGCACCGCATCCGGGGTGAAGAATTTGAACTGCCCAATGAAGAGTCCGTTAAGCCTATCCTGGCCGACCTTGAAGAGGCCGAATACCTGGTCAATAAGATTAAGATCGGGCAGCGGAAGCGTAAAGCGGCCCCACCGTTTATCACCAGCACCTTACAGCAAGAAGCCTCTCACCGGTTGGGATTCACCGCCCGTAAAACCATGCGTGTGGCCCAGCAGCTTTACGAAGGTATCGATATTGGCAACGGTGGCGAAGTCGGTCTGATCACCTATATGCGTACAGACAGCACCCACATCTCGACACAGGCTCAAGATGAAGCCCGTCAGTTCATTGTCGAAACCTATGGACAGGACTATTTACCGAAAAAGCCCAATGTCTATACCAAGAAAGCGAAGGGTGCACAGGAAGCTCACGAAGCCATCCGGCCAACCGGTGTGATGCGCACCCCGGAGGCGCTCAAATCCTACCTGAACCGTGAGCAACAGCGGCTGTATCGGCTGATCTGGCAGCGATTCGTCGCCAGCCAGATGGCTCCCGCTATCTACGATACCATTCGGGTAGATGTGCTGGCCGGGGAATCGGGCGCAGATCACCCTTATCACTTCCGGGCTTCTGGCTCAACGCTGCGTTTCCAGGGATTTCTGGCCGTATATGCCGATGCACCGGATGAGGATAACCCACCCGACGAAGACCTGGATCGCCTGTTCCCACCATTAGTTGAGGGCGATCTACTCGATTTGTTAGCCCTGCTGCCGGAACAACACTTTACCCAGCCACCGCCCCGCTATACGGAAGCCACGCTGGTCAAAGCCCTGGAAGATTATGGGATTGGTCGTCCGAGCACCTATGCCACCATTCTGAACACCATCCAGAATCGGGGTTACGTAGTGCGCGATGCCAAACGGCTCCTGCCGACAGAGGTGGGTGTCGTCGTCAACGATCTGCTCGTGGAACATTTTCCTGAGATCGTGGATGTGAACTTCACCGCAAACATGGAAAATGACTTAGACCGGATCGCCGATGGTCAGCGAGAATGGGTTCCTGTTTTGCATGAGTTCTATGAACCTTTCAAGGCAGAGGTCGAATGGGCGAGAGAGAACGTTCCTAACGTCGAACTGGGCAACGAGGAGATTGGGCGCGCCTGCCCGGAATGTGGTAAACCGCTGATCATCCGTTGGGGACGATTTGGGAAATTTATCGGCTGTTCGGACTTCCCGACCTGCCGCTATACCGAACCCTGGTTGGAGAAGATCGGGGTGACCTGTCCCGAAGACGGCGGTGACCTGGTCGAGCGAAAGACTCGCAAAGGCCGCACCTTCTATGGCTGCATCAATTATCCAGAATGTGAGTGGACAAGCTGGAAGCGTCCCTTACCGGAGCCGTGCCCGGTCTGCGGCAGTCTGCTGGTTGTGCAGAACAAACAGTGGGCGCAGTGTATAAAGTGCGAGGAGCAAGTCAGACTGGAAAGTCTGGAATCGACCAAAACAAGCGAACAAACCGAGTCGGTTTGAGGAACAAACAACAAAGGGGCGCTCACCATTTAGTCGGGTAAGCGCCCTTTTTAATGACAGACATCGCTCTCGCTATAAGCCCAACATAGCCTCAAACTTAGCCCGCGAGGCTATCTCCACCTTCTCATGGATGCTCTCCCCGTGACTATCCATCGTCACCACCACCGGGAAATCCTCCACGCGGATCACCCACATCGCTTCCGGCACACCGAAATCCAGCTTGAAGACCTCAACTACCTCTTTCACCGATTGGGCAATCAGGCTGGCTGCCCCACCAATCGCATGGAAGTAAACGGCAGGCTGTTCCTGGCAGGCTTTGAGGGTCTTGGCTCCCATACCACCTTTGCCGATCACGCCCTTCAAATTGAAGTGCCTGATCACATCAGACTGGTAGACCTCCTCGCGGATGCTGGTCGTTGGTCCGGCAGCGACAAACGACCACGAGCCATCATCATGCTTCTTGACCACCGGCCCGCAGTGATAGATCACCCCGCCGTTGAGCAGTTCCTGTAACCTACCATACAAATCTTCTTCTTCAGGCGGCGGTGACTCTTTGATGAAATTGTCGATCATGAACTTATGTGCGGCATCCCGCCCGGTCACGATGATCCCATTGAGGGCAACCGGATCACCGGCATGCAAAGCACGAATTTCATCATCCGGGATCGGTGTGGTCAGCCTATGCATAGGTCACCTCCGCATCTTCTTCCAGTGAAACGTCCATACTGGCCCGCCGGTTGGCCCAGCACATATAGGCAATCGACACGAAGTACGAAGCAGGCAGCCGGTGCTGTGCCCCGATCTTCACCCCTAGCACGGTCGTTTTGCCACCGAAGCCCATCGGCCCGATGCCAAGTTGGTTGGCCTCGTCATAAAGCTGATCTTCCAGTTCAGCTAATTCCTCGTTGGGGTTGGTATCTTCGAGTGGCCGCAAAAGCTGCTGCTTCGATTTGATATAGGACGATCCCCGGTCGCCGCCAATCGCGATTCCCAGGACGGCAGGAGAACAGCCTTTTCCCTGGGCCTGAGTCACCGAGTCGAGCACTACCCGGCGCACCCCATCCAGATCGCGCCCGGCTTTCAAGCCACCGTCGGGCAGCTTATACTGTGCCGAAACATTCTCACAGCCGCCGCCTTTCAGCAGCAGATCGACGTGGATTTTATCCTCGTCCCACTCGTGGAAATGCATGGTGGGAAAATCCTCGCCGGTGTTATCGCCGCTGTTTTTACCGGTCAGGCTGTCAACCGCATTCGGGCGCAGATAGGCCCGCTCGGTAGCAATAGCAGCCGCCCGGCGGATCTGATCGGCCAGCACCCGCGTTGATACACCGACCGGGTAATACACTTCGAAGATCGGCGTGCCGGTGTCCTGGCAGATTGGCGTCGAATTCTCACGGGCCATCTCGACATTGTTCAGAATCGTACCTAAAGCGCTCTCGGCAGCTGATCCCGATTCCTCGCGTTCTCTGGCATCGGTCAGGGCCTTTTCCATATCAGCCGGGAGGACGGTCGCCGCACGCCGCACCAACTCGACAAAAGCGTCAGTCAGGTCTTGCATAAAACGCTCCTATTGGGAAATCACCTCACCCCCTTCCAAGCCGACGGTCGGTGAGGTCGACCAAAGGGCAGGGGGTGAGGTCTAATCGTTGATTACAATGCCTCGACAACCAGTTCCATAATGTCCTTGACTTCGATCTGGCTATCCAGACCAAGCGTTTTGACGGCGTCATCCAACATATTCAGGCAGAAGGGGCAGGCCGTCGCCAGGATCTCGGCCCCGGTCGCAGCCGCCTCGCGGACGCGCTCGTGAGCTAACCGGGCTTCCTCGTTCGTGCCTTCAAACCACATCCTGCCACCGCCACCACCGCAGCACAAACTCGTTTCCCTGCTGCGTTCCATCTCGACAAGTTCCACACCCGGTATGCTCTCGATAACGGCACGCGGTTCATCGAACACCTTATTCTGAAGCCCCAGATAGCACGGATCGTGGTAGGTGACTTTCTTGTTAACCGACCCGGTAAAGGTCAATTTACCGTCTGCGATCAGCCGGGCGACGAATTGAGAATAGTGCTCGGTGGTGTAGTCCAGATCAGGGTAGTGATTGTTATACACATCGAAGCAGTGAGGCGACGCAGTGACCATCTGCCGGGTCTTGACTTCGGATAGTAGTTCGCTCCGTTCTTCCACCATCATTTCGAACAGGCCCAACTCACCTATCCGATTCATCTCACTGCCACAGCAGGCTTCCTCGCTGCCCAGTGTGCCGAGTTTCACCCCGGCAGTATCCATCGCCTTGACCATCGCCTGCGCCGTTTTCTGCGCGCGCGGATCGTAGCAGGACATGCAGCACACGAAGTACAGGGCATCAGGTTCGTCTTCCAACGCATTGACAAGCGGCAGCCCCTCGGCCCAGGCTGTCCGATCGGCGTGTGCCATTTCAAACGGGTTGTTATTACGGAAGGTGCTGGTCAACGCCAAACCGATGCTGCGGGGCACTTTTCCATCCTCAACCAGAATACTCCGCAGCGGTGGCGCTGTCTTGCCTGGATCGAGGATCTTAGGACACTGCAAAACACACATGTAACAGGTGGTGCAGTCCCAGACGGTATTTGCCCCGGCCAGGTGATCGTCCGGGGAACCGTCGCGTGTATCGTTAACCCGGAGAAACGCCTTGAGCATCGCATGTGGCCCGACAAATCCCTCGTCCACACACACCACCGGGCAGGCGGAATAACATGCCCCACACATAATACACCGCTCGGCATTCTTCAGGGCGCTGACCTCGTCAGGTGTGACTGTATATTCTTTTTCCGGCGGATCACCGGCAGGGATCAACCAGGGCTCCACATCGTGATACCGGTCCCAGAAATTCCCCCGGTCAACCACCATGTCTTTGATCACCGGGACGTAAGGCAGCGGCTTGATCGTCACCTCACCCGCCTCATTAACCTGATCCTTGAGTGGAGTCTCGCAGACCAGCATATTGGTGCCGTTAACGTTCATCGTGCAGCTGCCACATATCCCGTGTCGGCAGGAACGCCGGAACGTCAGGCTGCCATCCTGCTCGCCTTTGATCTCGTGCAGAGCATCAAGGATAGTCTTGCCCGGTGTCAAATCGACCTGGAAATCTTCAACGTGGGGTTTCTCATCCACATCAGGATTAAAGCGCTGGATGTGAAGCGTTGCTTTCTTGCCATTCTCGGTCATTGATTCGTTCCTTTTAGTACTTTCGTTCCTGGGGTGGGTAGCGATCCCAGTCGATAGTGACACTCTTATAACTCAAGGCTGGTTTGCCATCCTCATCTTGATGGGCCAATGTGTGCTTGAGCCAGTTCTCATCATCCCGTTTGGGGAAATCGGTGCGGGAATGTGCACCGCGACTCTCGGTGCGGGCCAACGCCCCGGCAATGATCACCTCGCTGAAGGTAAGTAGATTCTCCGTTTCCAGCGCGATCAGCACATCGGTGTTGAAGCGGCTGCTTTTATCCATCACGCGGGCATTCTTAAACCGTTCCTGAAGCTGCTGGACATCGCTTAATGCAATTTTGAGCTTCTCTTCACGGCGGAAGATACCGCAGTTTTCCGTCATCGTTTCTTTGACAGCCTGCGCAATCTTTGTGACCGATTCTTTATCACCGTTGACCGAATCGTCCATCAGGCGCTCGATGCGCTGTTGGCTGCGCTCGGTCGCATTCCCCGGCATGGACGGAAGCTCTGCCCCACCGTTGATGAATTCCGCGACCGCACAGCCCGTCCGTCGTCCAAAGACCGATGCTTCAAGCAGGCTGTTTGTTCCCAGGCGATTGGCCCCATGCACACTGACACAGGAACACTCCCCGGCAGCAAAGAAGCCAACCACCGGTATACCGTCTGCATCGGAGATCACCTGCCCGTTTGCATTGGTTGGGATGCCACCCATGCTGTAATGTGCGGTGGGTTGGATCGGGCACGGCTCATCGATGATATCCACCCCGGCAAAGTTCAGGGCGATCTCGCGTACCTGCGGAAGCCGCTCCATAATCTTGTCTCGTCCGAGGTGAGTCATGTCTAGGTAAATCCCCTGACCATCAGCCCCAACGCCGCGCCCCTCGTCGATTTCGGTTTGTTCCGACCGGCTGACCAGGTCACGCGGAGCGAGTTCCATCCGGTCAGGGGCATAATGCTCCATGAAACGTTCGCCGTTTTTGTTAATCAGGTAGCCACCTTCACCCCGGCAGGCTTCACTCATCAGGATGCCGTGCTGGTAGATACCGGTCGGGTGAAACTGGACAAACTCCATATCCATCAATGGGACACCGGCATTGTAGGCCATCGCGACCCCATCACCGGTATTGGCATGGGCATTGGATGTGATCTTAAAGGCACGCCCATAGCCTCCGGATCCAAACACAACGGCCTTGGCCCGCATGGTGTGAATTTTGCCGGTCAGCACGTCCATCGCAACGACGCCCCGGCATATGTTATCTTCGACGATTAAGTCCAGCGCATACCACTCACTGTAAAAGTGAACGCCATGTTTTAGGGCTTGTTCATGGATGGTGTGGAGTAACACATGCCCGGTCCAGTCGGCGGCATAGTTAGCACGCGGAGCGCTGTGACCTCCAAATCGGCGCTGGGCGATCCGGCCATCCGGGGTGCGGCTGAAAACACAGCCCATATGCTCATACTCGTAGACAATGTCGATGGCCTCTTTGACCATAACCTCGATAGCATCCTGGTCACCCAGCCAGTCTGACCCCTTGATGGTGTCAAACATATGTGACTCCCAGCTATCAACCGGTGGGTCCCCCGGCGGGATTTGCTCCAACGGGCCGCGTGGCCCCGTCCCTTCAACCGGGCGGACGTTGTTCAATGCCGCCGCGATCCCGCCCTGGGCTGCACCGCTGTGCGACCGCAGTGGGTGTATTTTGGACAGGACGCCTATGTCGCCAACACCTTCCTGCCCGGCAATCATGGCAGCCCATGTCCCCGCCAGGCCCGCGCCAACGACGATCACGTCATGGATGATAGGTTCTGAATCTGTCATATGACTTCCTTTGAGCTGGTAATCTCAACTGGGCAGCCCCCCGAAATGGGGAGCATCTGAAAAATTGATGTGAAGAGTCAAAAGTGAGCTGGTGCTAAATGGAACAAGTAAGGTTTTGAGGATTTTTTTTTCAAAACCATTATCTTTTTCCCACTTCAGAGATTGCGCTATTTGCGCATCCTGACATATATTCATCGTAGTGGGATAAACAAACCCGTTGCAGTGACATATTTATCCAATTGGGGTGATTTACTTCCAAACTCAGGTGGTCTTACCTGCCTGTATAAAAGAGCTTAGTGAAATTTATAATTTTTTCAGACTTTAAAAAGTAAATTAGTCTATAATAATACTGTGATGATCCATTAAGCAGGGGATTTACTATATGTTTGGAGACAGCAAGAAGCGTCAGCAGGAAAAAACCGACGAATTAAACAAACCAGATCTGGTACGCATGTCAGCTAAAGAGAAGGATATCACCTTTCAGGCTGTTCCGCGCAATATTGAACCAGGTATGCTAGGCAGCTCCCCAAAATGGCGAATACGTTTCGAACTGTACTCCGATCCCAGCCAATCATTTGGGCTGGACATCTATGGAGACGTTGAGATTGGCAGGGGAGACGATTCAGGCCCTGAGTATATTGAACTGAGTCGTTTCAACCCTTATGAGTTGGGAGTCTCCCGGCGGCACATCAGGCTGCGTCCCTCGGACACCAATTTAATGGTGATGGATATTGGTAGTACCAATGGCACTCGCCGCAATGGTCGTCCAATCGGTGTCAATACACCCTATCCCCTGGTAGATGATGACGTGTTAGGGTTGGGGGCACTGCGACTGCGCGTACGGATCATTGAACGGCCTAAGTCTGAAATGGTCGCTCTATATAAAAAGGCTGACCTGGCTGATGCCCTGGCTCAAACAGCCAAGACTATCACCTCCCAGCTCGATCTCAAAGAGGTGCTGGGTCAGGTTGTCGAGATGGCAATGTCTCTGACCGATGCCGAAGAGACAGCCGTATGGCTGGTCGATGAACTGTCGGGGGCTTTGAAGCTGGTTGCAGATCGGGGGATCGAAGAAGATTCGATTCGAAATATCCGTTTCTCGATTACCGACTCCCTGGTCGGTCGCGTGATTCAAACCGGTAAGCCCTATCGTGAGAATCGCGAGACGACCAACGAGCAGATCAAGATCAAGACCGGCTATCTGGCTGAAGCTATTATTTTGATCCCCATCGCCTTGGGCGGTGTTCCCTTTGGTGTGTTGGGCGCTATTCAGCGCGAACGAGGCCGCCCCCATTTCAGCGAGCGCGACGAGAGACTCCTGGCTGCCATTGCAGATTTCGCAGCGATTGCCGTACAAAACGCCCGGCTCTATCAGGCCACCGACCGGGCACTGGAACAGCGCGTCAACGAACTGGCGACCCTTAATGAATTATCTCGTGCTTTATCCTCTTCGTTGGATCTTGGCGTGGTCTACAATGTACTTGTAGAACAATTTCAGAAGCATTGGGACATTGCTCAGGTTATTTTGTGGCTGGTCGAAAAAGACGAAACCTCCCTGATACTGTTCGCCGAACATGGTTCCGCCAGTGTTCTCCAAGAACAAAGCCAACAAATAGAGAAGATCGCATACCAGGCATGGGAGAGCAAGGAAGCGCAGCTCACAGACCTTGCCATTATGCAGAATGCCTTCAAAGAAATGGATAAAGAATCAACGGTCAAGATTCAAACTCGCAGCATTGCTTCCCTGCCACTCCTGATCAAAGACCAACCGGTTGGTGTCTTATGCCTGGTGGGTGGCAAGAAGGGTTCATTTACCCCAGAAGTTATCGCCTACCTGGAAGCCATTACTAACCCGGTGGCAACGGCTATTCAGAATGCCCGGCTGTTTTCTCAATCCGAACAGGAGCGGGCCATCATCAACGCGATGGCTAATGCCCTGTCACAGCCCTTGATGATTCTGAACGAACAGGGGCAGCTAGTGGTTTCTAACGAGGCTGCCAACCGCCTGTTGAAGCTGAATCGCAAGGAAATGCTGGATGGCATTCGGGAAGGAAAAGGCAAAACCACAGAAATCACAATAGGCGGCGAGACTTTTCTCTCAACTATCGAGCATGTCTCCGATATTGGCGCTATCGCTGTGATGCAGGATATCACCTACCTCAAGAAGTTGGAAGGCGCTCGGCTTGAATTTATACATGCACTGGCCCATGACCTGAGAGGCCCGATGAGTTCGATCCAGATCTTCAGTGAACTGCTTACTGTTTCTGGTGAACAATCCCAAAAGTGCATGGATTATCTATCTGCGATTAGTTCTGCCGCCGAAAATGTTCTCAGGATGATCGATCAACTGCTGGACATTGCCCTGCTTACCGAAGCCCCCGGCAGCTATCGTGAAGCCTGCAACCTGGAAGAGATCATTAGCATGGCGATCTCTGACC
>JBNKDD010000013.1:0-43708 GCA_050288085.1 Anaerolineae bacterium | reverse complement strand
TCACGTTACCGCATCGTCGAAGCCGTTGGCCAGGGCGGGATGGGAGCCATCTACCGCGCCGAGGACACCCGGCTCGCCGGACGATATTGTGCTATCAAAGAAATTCAGGTGTCTCCTCAGAGTACTCCTTCTGAACAACAACAAGCTCGCGACCAGTTTTACCGCGAAGCGACCATTCTTGCACGTCTTGATCATCCTAACCTACCGAAAGTATCGGATTTTTTCGATGATGGCAACCGAGTCTTCCTGATCATGGACTTTGTATCCGGGGAAGATTTGCGCCAGAAAATCGAAGAGTACAAAAGTCGGGGAAAATTCATTCCTACCGAACTGGCTCTTGATTGGGCTACTCAGTTATGTGACGCACTGATCTACTTACATTGCCAGGAGCAACCAGTTTTACATCGAGATATTAAACCTGCCAATATCAAATTAACCCCCGATGGTCTAATCAAATTGGTTGATTTTGGGCTGGTCAAATTGATGACCTCAGACGAAACCCGAACCATCACAGTAGTGCAAGGCCGTGGAACAGCCCTATACACACCCCTGGAACAATATGGCGGAGATACCGGCCATACTGAACCGCGTTCCGACCTCTATTCCCTGGGGGCTACGTTGTATCATTTACTTACCAACACCCCACCCGCAGAAGCAAAAACACGTTTCTTACAACCCGATGCATTGATTCCTCCCCGGCAGTTAAACCCGGAGATCAGTTTGCGGGCTGAACAAGCTATTTTATGGGCAATGGAAATGCACCCTGAAGATCGTCCAACAGATGCAAAAGTCTTCAAACAAACTCTGTTTTCAACTGAACCCCTGGATTTTCTCCTAACAAAGAACAAAAATACCCGGAGGTTGCAAATTGCGCCAATAAACCGCATCCTGGCTCTGATCACCCTGGGGCTGCTGGTCATATCTATACTGGCGACGACCTTCTCACCGCCCGTCCCGCTTCCTTAAGGGGATCCAATTCGCCCACGCATACAGAGCCAATAACGTCAAACCCAGACCAACCAGTGTACCAAACCAGGTTGCAATGCTTGCACTCCAATCCTCCCCAAATAGAGCTTGCCATTTATGAGCACCCGGCAACAGCATCGCGTAATAGTTGTACGAAAACAGGCCAAGACCGACACTTGGCAGCGCCAGCAGCAAACCGTAATTTACATCATGCCGGATCACCCCGGCGACAAAGATGATCCCGCCAAGCCCGATCAATCCAAACAAACTGAGGAATAAATCCCCGAAATTTACATTTTTTTCGTCGCCATCACCATTGACTTTTGTCGGGGTGATTTCAGGTGTCGAGATCGCCTCGGTAGGAGTTACCGGCGTTTCGGTTGGCTCAGGGGACTCTGCGGCAGCAGCAGCGGTTGGCACCGCAATCCTCCCTACCCCGGGATCGGCAGGATCTTCTGGAATGGTAAATTCATAGCTGATAGATGTTTGCGCCGGGCCACTTTGAACCGTAATTTCAAGATTACCCGGTCGATCAAGCACCTGCTGGATACGAGCTATTCCATCCACAGTTGTAACCGGTGAGGTATCCCGCAGCCCTTGACCCACATAATTAAACACGAACTCAACCGGCGTGCCATCCGGCACAGGATGTCCATTGTGATCCACTATCGTGCCAGCGGTCAGGAACAGTGTATCCCCCCTCCTGACCTCTAAGGCCTGATCAGCTGTGGGAGTGGGCACGATCTCATTAGTTGGTGGTTCCAGAGTAACCGACAATGGGATCACCTGAGTGGGGGCAGGAGAGGTAGCCTCCAGGATGTCATAGTTAATCGCACTGACAGAAACGGGAGAAGCCCCATTCAAGGGAACCCCTTGAAACAGAGCACGGGCAGCAACATCGATGAAGGGATCAGTGTAACCGTAAAGTGCATAATATGCTGCCAGTTTCCCCACCTCAGTTGAATCCAGATAATAGGGCGCAGCCATCGACATTACAACAATCTGAGTGTCGGTTGATACCGGAGATTCTGACAAAAAGCGCTTTACCACACTGGAAGATGGTATATCCGTATTGAAGTCCAGCATGACAAAGACAATCCAATCGGCAGAGAGCAGCGACGTATAGATTTCATCCGGTTCGGGTGTTGTATTGTTCAAACCAATCGTTTCACCCGCATCAGCCGTTTCAGTAACATCACCTGAATCAGCGGCATCTGCGCCTTCTTCAACTGCCGAATCATCGACTTCGGGCGTTTCCCCCTGCCCCGTATCATCCGGTAGTGTTTCTGGGGGCGGCCCATACACCAACCAGTCATCCAACTCGTCAAAGCTGAAACTGCGAATCGTGTTTACAGTTACCAGTCCACTCCCCGCAGGGCCATAGGATCGCAGGATGGCCGATTGCAATGCATCGGTTTCCATCAACGAGTAAGGTTCACAAGAAGAACACTGGCTCACCATACGCGTATCGGTGAAAATAACAATGTTTTCACCGGATTGGGGCGATGTAAGGAGGTCGGCCTGATTGGGTGATAGAAGTGTCAGGGCGTTTTGGGCTACCGTAAACGTTACTTCACGCTGCGATACTAGATCTTCCAGGCCAGATGCCGGGGGCACTACCGACTGAACCGCAAACTGCCCGCCATACAAATCAAGCTTCTTCCGGATAATACGACGCACCGACTCGTCAACCCGTGCCTGGAAGTTGGGATCTTCTTTGTAAGACTGGACAAAGAATTCAATAGTGTTGATCACCGTCTCGGTCTGATCAACCGGCGGGTTGGTCCCAAAATCACCTACATAAAGCAGATCGTTACCTGCAAGAAAAGCATCCTGAGCAATGCGACGATTGGGAAAAGTCGTTTCCTGGGGATCATAAAAACGCCGGACACCCCGCAGTCCCAGGGCATCGCTGACAATCAATCCCCCCTCATTACGCCAACTGGCAATTGGGTCAAGGCGAAGGAGTGCTTGCATCGCCTGTGGATCGAGGCTGATCGGGCGGGTCAGGAGGCGAGGGTTATCGCCCTGAAAACCCTGATAGCGAATGTGCCCGGTCAGCAAACCATCCGCTGTTTCAAAGGGATCGGTGGCATCGCCGGTCACAGCATAAAATGGCTGCAAGTCGATCTGCGTTAACTGGTCAAGTGAACGGCGAACGGTTGGAACTTCAACACTCGCGATCCGATCTGCCCCTCCATGTCCAGGGAAATGGCGCGGTACAACAGCCATCCGGCCACTGCTTCCCAGGTGAACCCCATGCACATAGGCAACCGTCATCTGGGATACCCAGAACGGCTCACCACCAAAGACTCGTGGGCCAAGATCGCCTAAGGTTGAGGGCTGGGGAATTTCAACAACATCGGCGGGCGGGCCAATCAACAGGTTGATTCCTAATGTTGACATCCCATCCCCAACGATCTGGCCGGTAGCCTCGGCTAGAGTCGGGTCCCAGGTCGCGCCAATTGCCATGTTACTTGGTAAGGGTGTAACACTTGATAAGATGGAGGGATATTCAGAGATGCTTCCGCCATGTTCAACACCAATGAACAGCGGGATATAGGGCGGAGGCGGAACAGCCGTAACAGGCGGCACTTCCTCTTCTAACCCAGATTCCGATGTTAATTCAGTTTCGGCGGCTAACATTTGCAGGTCGGTCGTCATCTGATAGACCTGGGCCAGCAAATCTTGCTGATCGGTAAAGTTGTTGTTCTGCGGCAGCAGCATCACGCCGCCGACGCGATAATCGGTTACCAGGCGGGCAATATCTGATTCTGGTCTTACGTTGGTGCCATAAAAGGTCACGAGAAAGAGCTGCCCGACACGATCCTCCGGCCCCATTTGCTCCAGAATCGCCTCGACTTCGGGGTCAAGTTCCTCTTCTTGCGGCGGCGGGAATCGAGCAAAGCTCCCAAAGGGGAGCAGCAACAGCACCAATGTAATTCCCAAATAACGACGCATTCCTGTCAAGTTTGTCCCCCATCTTGCAAAAGCAAGGACTGTAGTATACCGTTGCTCAGTGAGCCTGAGCAAACTTCCTCAAAGCCATCGAAACGTAGCTATGCCGTAGGGCAAGCGTCATCACCCTAAAATCGGAATGTGCTATTCTACGGTTGCGGACGCCTTCTTCTCCTCCATAACATAAACTGGAAAATGCCACCACCCCCTGGTGGCATTTTTCGCTAATATTCCGGCATCAGATCAGAAAAGTAAGGGTATATACCTGTTGCATCAAAATGCAAGCCCTGTATCCCCGGCTGTATTCCAATCAGGTTTATCTGCTCACCAATAGGCACAATTAACGCCTGCTCCATAATGCGCTGTTGAGCAAGGGCGTAGAGTTGAGCACGCTGCTGATCATCCATTTCAGTCCGCGCAACTTGGAGGAATCCATCTAACTCTGGATCGACATAACGGGACCAATTATAAGGACTGGATGATAAGAATAGACTGTCAAGCAGCATAGGATCAAGGCCGGAAACACTATAGGCAACCCCATGATAATCATTCGTGTTGACGGCTTTCACCAGCATAGAGTAGGTTGCAACCTGATGTATTCTAACCTGAACCTGCAAAGCCGATTCCCATTGAGCTTTTAATAAGGCAGCAACCTGGGGAGCATTGCCTTCAGGGGTTACAGTTAACCTGATAACCAGCGGTTCACCCTCCTCATCACGCCAGCCATCCTGGTTTGAGTCAATCCAGCCCGTTGTATTAAACAAAGCTGCGGCCTGTGCCGGATCATAGGCATATAACCCTTCTACTCCCGGCGAATAATACAAGGAGCTATTGGACAGAGGGCCATTCGCTATAGGGCTGTAGCCCTGGTAAACAATTTGCGCAATAGACAACCGGTCAGCGGCCATGATCAATGCCTGACGCACCGCCAGTGCGCTAGTCGGAGTTCGATTAGTATTCAGGATAAACTGAATAGGCTGACCGGGGATTGTATTTGTCTCAAGGCTGATGGTGTTGTCTAAAGCAAGCTGACGTGCCTCAGCCGGGGTCAGCCCCTCTATGACTTGAGCCTGCCTATCGAGAACGGCTTCAAGGCGAGAATCCGAGTCGGTGAAAAAGCGAAAAACAAGATTCTCAACTTGCGGCACCCCTGGGTTGGTTACGGTTGATGGCCCCCAGGCATAATCCGGGTTTCGTTCCAGCACGATCTGATCGTTGAGGTCATACTGAACAAAACGATAGGGGCCTGTCCCAACCTGGTGAAACTGATAGACAACCGGGTCCCATTTCGAAAGAGCGGTTGGGGACGCCATCGAAAGATAAGGTTGGCTCAGGCCATCAAGCAGAGGGGCATAAGGAGCAGACAGGATCAGAGATACTCGATATTGATCGACAACCTCAACCCGGTCAACCGGGCCAAGCAGATCTACGGCCTTCCTGGAATAGGTATTCGGATCAAGGATTCGTTCAATATTAATCCGCACGGCTTCGGCATTAAAAGGTGTCCCATCATGGAAGGTCACATCCTGCCGTAGGTTGAAGGTATAAGTCAAACCATCAGGGCTGATCTCCCATGCCTCGGCAAGACCGGGAACAAACTCATATGTATCGGCGGTACGATAGATCAGGGTATCGTAGATTCCACGCAGCACCGGCCCAAGTTCAGGTGAATCATCAACATGGGGGTCAAGGCTGGCTGGGACGGTTGTCAGGCCATAGACAAATGGTTTGGCATCGGCCTCCTCATCGGACTGTCCACAGCCAGTTAAAATGGCAACCACCGCCAGAATCGGCAAAAGCCGAATCCTAAACAGACGCTTCAACAAATCAACCTCTCTCATAACCCGGTGTTATAATCCTTTAGACGATTTACAACAAGGACATGTAACTATATGGAACAAATCAAACCCGGCCTGGTCGGGGAGACTACCATTACTGTCACCAAGGATCAAACCGCCCGGCATCTGGGCAGTGGCAATATCGATGTGTATGCAACTCCGGCTATGGTTGCGCTGATGGAACAGACGGCGCTTTCAACGATAGACCCCCTATTGGATAAAGGTCAGGCATCGGTGGGCACAGCCCTGGACATCAAGCATATCGCAGCAACGCCGCTTGGACATAAAGTTCGTGCACGAGCTGAGGTGATCGAGGTAGATCGCCGCCGGGTGACCTTCCGAGTACAAGCCTGGGACGAACAAGAACTGATCGGTGAGGGCACTCATACCCGGTTTATCATTGACACCAACCGGTTCCTTGACAATCTAAAAGCTAAGGCCAGGTAGCGATTTACCCCCCTACCCCACGCTGGCCTGATCCAATAATTGCATCTCTTCAGCGTTGAGTCGAAAACCGATAGCACCAAGACTCTCGTTTAGCTGTTTGAGAGTCCGCGCACCGATGATCGGCGAGGTGATGACCGGCTGTGATAACTGCCAGGCCAAAGCAACCTGAGCAATTGTTTTTCCGTAGCCTGCGCCGATATCGGCCATTTTGTCGAGCAGGTCGAAATTCCGGTCGGTGAGATAGGACTGTATTTTCTCGCTGGTTTCACCGCGTGCACCTTCTGGAAGATCAGCGTTACGTCGATACTTGCCAGTTAGAAAGCCACCTGCCAACGGGCTATAAGGAATAACGCCGATCTGCTGGTCCTTGCAGAGTGGTTTAAGCTCCCGCTCAAACTCGTCCCGGTGAACAAGGTTATAGTGTGGTTGTAAGGATTCGTAACGCGCCAGGCCATTCAGATCGCTGATCCAGAGTGATTTTGTCAATAACCAGGCTGGATGATTTGAGCAGCCGATGTAGCGTACTTTACCCTGGCGGACAAGGTCATCCAGAGCACGCAGGGTTTCTTCCAGCGGTGTGTCATCATCGGGAAAATGGGTTTGGTACAGGTCGATATAGTCTGTGCCCAGCCGCCGCAGGCTATCTTCAACAGCCTGCATGATATGTACCCGCGAGAGTCCTTCGCCGTTTGGCCCATCCCACATGGGAGCACGCACTTTGGTGGCGATCACAACCTGGCGACGGTCTTTAGTCTTCAGCCAATTACCGATCCAGGTTTCAGCAACACCGCCATCATTACCCTCGATCCACCGAGAATAGACATCAGCCGTATCCAGGAAATTGATCCCCACATCAAAAGCTCGATCCATGATAGTGTCTGAGGTCGGTTCGTCAGCCCCCCAGCCAAAAGTCATTGACCCCAGGCATAGCTCAGAGACTTTGAGTCCGGTTCGCCCTAGCTTGCGATATTCCATGATAGGCCCTCCAATATTGGTAAATCAGCGCCAAATCGCACGTTGAAAGCACCCGGCAACACGGGTACAATGGCAGTTAATGAGCGTTCAACTGCATTGTACCGTGTGTGGACGGGTTTTGCGTGCCCGCCAACTATTCGGAAATCGACCTTATTGCGATAGACACCTGGTTCAGTTTACCGAGGATGTTGTCCCACTGTGGCGGGCCAGCACCTTCACGATTGGCTTAATGGTGATACTGTCCATTGGATTAGTCATCATTAACCAGATCATCCAAACCGAGCTGCAAGGGTTTCCGCGTTTGTTTATCAGCATCAGCGTCGCGATCTTACCGGCCCTGGTGTGGTTGAGTGTGCTTTACCGCACCGCCTCACGACTCGAATTTGAGTTCTCGCCAATGCTGCCTACAGTATTTGTCCTGGCTGCACTGGCAGCCGCAGCGATTATCCGCCCATTCGTCTATGATTTTATCGATGTCAATACCTGGTTCTGGCGAACGAATGCGGTTAACCGTCTGCTCGGTAATATGTTGATCAGTGGGTCGATCAACGCCTTTGTGATCTATGTGATTGTGCGTTACACCGTCTGGCGGACAATGGCATTTGTTCGCCGGGTTGATGGCATTCTATATACCATGGCCGCCAGTTGGGGTTATGCCACTATGTTTGGGCTTCTATTTGTGCTTGACGAAGGTGGTGTATCGCTGGTCAACGGCAACTTCAGAATCCTGGCTGAAACCTGCGCTTACGTGATATCCGGGATCATTATCGGTTACTTTCTGGGACGCAACCGGTTTGAGGAAATGCCCGTTTACTTCCTTGGTGGGGGAGTAGCTTTAGCCGCGGGTGCGAACGGTTTCTTGCTCTTTGCAAGTAAAGAACTAAACAATGTCAGCCTCAGCCTGACCGATGACGGCTTTAGCCCCTGGCCTGGGCTGGTCTTAAGCATCGTTGCATTGATCGGAATCTTCTCAGCAATATATGGTCTGCTCCAACGGCAGAATAAACTCACCAGAGCGCGGCTGGGATTGGAGAAAATCCTGTGAGTGATGTCTCCTGGGATTGGGACGAGCAGCCGACCGAACAGATCGATCAGCGAGTTGACCATAGTGAGGTGGCGGCCCCCCTCACCCGCAACGACCGCTTCGCCGAAATGTTGGTGGTAATTATCACTCTGACCGCTCTGGGATTAGGGCTGCTGCTGCGACAGAGCAATACCAGCCAGACATGGTTGTACGTGAGCCGTGAGGCTGGTATTGAAGCACTCTATCCGGCGGGGTGGTTGGTGGATGAAGGCGGTAACTATGTCGCCCGGATTCGCGATCCAAAGGCCCGCCCGTTCAAAACACAGTTCGTGATCAGTTCTATCCCTGCCAGCGGTCAAACGTCAGTGCGTAATGTACTAGACAGTTTGACCCTCCAACGCTCGATTGACCTCTCGGCATACCGGGTATTGAGTGTCGAGGAAGTCACCATTGATGGTGTAAGCCAGACTCGGATGACATTCGCATACGTTGATGCCGACCCCAACCCCTTTATCCAACGTTTACCGGTGGTAGTGATCGGAACTGACACCGTCATCCTGGATGGTAACCGCGCACTGGTTATTACGTATATGTCTGACCAGGAATCCTATGATGATAATCTGCCAGCGTTCCAGCGATTTCTGGCAAGTTTGCAATATTAATTGACTATGAAGTCCCAATCTATAAAAACCGCGGCGAAAAAATTATGGCACTATACCGGTATTGCACTGGTCATTAGCTTGCTGCTGATGACCCCGGCAGCGATAGCCCAGGATGGGGAAATCGACCCGATTGTAGATGCACAGCAATCTACCGTATTCCTCATGCAGACCTATGATGTTGCCGGTACGCAAACCCTATCCTGTGTAGGTTCCGGCACCATAATCAGCCCTACCGGATTAATTCTTACCAACGCACACCTGGCAGATGCGCTTGGCCCCTGCCGAGGCGAACGGATCATTGTGGCACTCTCGGTACGCCTTGATGAGCCACCTGTCCCCACTTACCTGGCAGATATTGTGCAAATCGATACGCGGCTTGATGCAGCAGTTCTCCAAATCTCCGGTAGTCTGGATGGAAGCCCTATCGACCCAGAATCTCTGAACTTACCCAGCGTATCGATAGGTGATCCGTCGAATCTACTGCCCGGCAACGCACTGACATTTGTTGGATACCCGGATGTGAGTGCCACCAATGTAACTGCTATCAGCGGGGTCATCACCGGTGTAACGACCGAAACAAGCGGCAGCCGGTTTGCCTGGTTCAGAACCGAACTCGATCTGGGTGGCGGTATGAGCGGCGGCGGTGCCTATGATGCATCCGGGCGTTTAGTCGCCCTCCCCACCAGTGCACCGGCCACCTCCGGTGAAGAACCGGGTATCAACTGCCTCAGTATCCAGGACAATACCAACGACGGCCTGATCACCGAGCAGGATGCCTGTGTCCCTATCGGGGACAATGTCACTGCTATGCGCCCGGTCAGCCTGATCACCCCCCTAATTGAGGCTGCGAACTATGGGTTTAAACTTGATCACCGCGAGGGACTGGTCACAACAGCTCCACCAGAACAAGCAGTGATCAGCCGCATGTTTGTTTCACAGCAAATCAGCGATCTAGGCATTCCTACTCGGATCGTAACCAACCTGCCCAGCGGAACCACCAGCGCATTTGTATTTTTTGACTACGATAACATGCGTCCCGGAATGGCTTATGAACTCCGTGTTACCCGAGATGGGGTCGATATGCCGCAGTTCAGCCTGGGGCCGTTAGCCTGGGGTGGCGGGAGTAATGGGACATGGTATATCGGCTCAGAAAATATGACTTGGCCGGATGGTAATTATGAATTCTCTATCCTATTAGAAGGACAGATAGCTGCTACCACCAATATCACTGTGGGTGAGACAGTATCCGAGCCGGTGTTCAGCGATCTCACAGTCGGGACTCCAGACGGCGCAGGAGGGTTCACAATACAGGCGAGTTTGCTGCCTGCCGAAACCCCTCAAATTGATGCTATATTCGCCGCTGAGAATATGCCCGAAGGCCAGGATTGGACAGAAATCTGGTATCTGGATGGGACAGAAATATCCCGGAATGTCTATACCTGGGATCAAGGGCCAAGCGGTGCGGCACGGGTCAGCGCGATCAATTACGAAGGACTGCCACTGGGTTCCTACCGGCTGGAACTGCTGATCGGGGAACGGCTGGCCGCCACCGCTGATCTAACATTGGCCGGTAATATCAACTCGCAGGGGCAGTCAATAGCCTTTTCAAATCCTCGCATGTCCAGCGATATTTCAAGAGATGGCTTGCCGGAAGGTAATTCTGGGGATGTCATGCCGTTGGGGGTAACCAATCTGTATGCATTTGTAGATTGGGATTTTATGCCAACCGGGACCATCTGGACTTACCGGTGGATATTGGACGGACGGATCGTGGCGAGTCAAACCGCCTCCTGGGACGCAGGTGGGGTTGGCAAAGATTTCTGGATCAGCCTGAACATGGACGAATCACTCCCTGAAGGAAACTATGCGGTGGATGTACTGGTCGAGAATCAACCGATGTTCTCACTGGGTGTGT
The DNA here is from genome assembly GCA_050288085.1 of Anaerolineae bacterium. Lineage (GTDB taxonomy): Bacteria > Chloroflexota > Anaerolineae > Aggregatilineales > UBA3940 > JBNKDD01. The sequence goes on along the minus strand of JBNKDD010000013.1, from coordinate 32,923 downwards.
CAGTCGGGAGCGGTACCCAACCACCATCCGGCGAAGAAGGAGCCAGTGAGGAAGTCTTTGTGTCCGGGCAGGTGGTTGACGCTGTGACCGGTGAAGGTATTTCCGGTGCCCTGGTGATCGTGTTGGATGTAGCCTTTGAATCGGCACAGTTCAATTGGGATGAATCCCAGATTTACACGCAATCCATCACTGATCGAGAAGGAAGGTTTTCACTCACTAAAGGACTTCCACGTAGTAACTACTATACGGTATATGTTTTTGCCGAAGATTACATTACCGTGCTTGAAGACAATTTCTGGGTATTCCGCGACTCGCCACAATCGCCAGATATCACGATTGAAATGAGTCGTCCCTGAGCCTGGGTTGCAGCCAGGTCAGGATATCGACAAAGGATGTCTCTTCCACGTCAAACCAGTGAATAGACGGGTCTTCCAGGCTAAACCAATTGTACTGACGGCGAATAAATGTCCTGGTATCACGTTTTATGGCGGCGACTGCATCTTCAAGGGCTGCTTCATCACGCAAATAGGTTCCGATCTGCGGGTAACCTAAGCTGCTCATCGAGGGCAATTCCCAACCATAACCCATCTCGACTAATTTAGTCACTTCTTCCACCAACCCGCTGTCCACCATGCAGTCAATCCGGGTGTCGATCCGGTCATAGAGGGCCGGGCGGGAACGAGTCAGGCCGATTTTTATTAAGCGATAAGGCGGTGGTTTGCGGGTCTGGTGGGTGGAGATAGGAACACCTGATACCAGATAAACCTCTAATGCACGAACAACCCGACGCACGTTCCGCCAATCAAGGGACTGAGCAGCCAAAGGGTCTACCTGGTTCAAGCGGTGATAGAGGACGGTGGGACCGTATACATCGGCTATAGATTCAAGCTCGGCGCGCAGAACCGAGTGCGGCGGCACACGCGGAATACCCCATCCTTCGACAACTGCCTGAACATACTGCCCTGTCCCCCCAACTAATAGAGGCAGCTTTCCAGCGGCTAAAACGGTATCAATCGCAGCATAAGCCCGCGTTTGATAATCAGCCAATGTCAACCATTGATCGGGATCGAGGATATCAACCAGGTGGTGAGGCGCGAGAAGTATCTCTTCCGGGGTTGGCTTGGCCGTACCAATATCCATGTGACGGTATACCTGGCGCGAGTCGGCAGAGATGATCTCACCTGAAAGCACCTGGGCAAGCTGCACGGCGAGAGAAGTCTTCCCTACCCCGGTTGGCCCCACGACTACAATTAACGGTTTATCAGTCATTACTTCGCACCGCATCCTGGTAAATGGTCAAACGACGCACCTTACCACTATCTGCCAGTTCGATGGCAACCACATCGATCCGCCATGCCACATCTTCAAGTTCATGTTCGACCAGATACATCATCCCGGTATTAAGCAAACGCCTTTGCTTGGTAACGGTGACCGCTTCTTCGGGTGTGCCGAAAGTATCGCTGCTCCGGACTTTCACTTCAACAAAAACCCAACATTCACCATCACAGGCAACTATGTCAATCTCACCTGTCTGGCACTGCCAGTTTTTTTCAACAAGCCGATAGCCGTGTGCCTCCAAAGCCTGCGAAGCAAGCCCTTCACCCCAACGACCAAGCTCAGTAGTTGTCTTCATCAATCCTCATCTTCACTGATGTGTTAAGTTATGATAAAATAATTTGTAAGAGGAGAAGCACATAATGATATGATAACACGTCGTCTATGGAATGGTTGGAGGTTCTCTCATGTCTATTTTATCGATACTTGAGCAAGCAGACATTTTTGACGGACTCGACGGAGAACAACTGGAACTTATCGCTTCAATCAGCACCCTTTCTGTCTACAATTACAATGACGCGATTTTTGAAGAGACCTCAATGAGCGATGAATTGTATGTCATTGCCAGAGGTGAGGTCGATATCCTTATCAACTCTACATTTCCCGACAGCTTCACAAACGAGCCAACCCCCATTGTCACAATGAGGCGAGGTGAGGTATTTGGCGAAATCGCCCTGGTCGATAGGGGAACACGCTCGGCTTCTGCCAGGAGTGTACAGCAAGGCACTGAAGTAGTAGTTATTCCGCGGGCAGACTTGATCGCCCTGTGTGAGTCAAATCCTGAACTGGGCTATCGCCTGATGTCTCGATTGGCCGTAGACCTCGCTAAGAAAATACGCAATTCCGATCTGCGTATGAAGACCTGGGTCACCTGGTGAAAAGGCCCCGGTTCCCATTCAATTCACCTTCGAATGCACGCCGGACAAGCCCGGTGCATTTTGCTCTTTCCTAATCGGCGCGGTATGCTTGGCCCGCGATGTTTTTAGATAAAACGAAAATCTACATTAAAGGCGGGGATGGCGGAGCAGGTTTAGTCGCTTTCCGCCGCGAGAAGTACGTTCCGCTTGGCGGCCCTGCCGGGGGAGATGGCGGGCCGGGTGGCGATGTGGTGTTGGTAGTCAACCCCCGGTTGAATACCCTATCGCGTTTTGAGCGGCAGCGCCGTTTCCTCGCGCCTAATGGAAAACCCGGCGGCAGTTTCAAGAAGACAGGTGCAACCGGTGACGACCTGGTGGTAGAAGTGCCACCCGGCACAATTGTCCGTGATGCAGATACGGAAGCCCTGATAGCTGACCTGACCGAGCCGGATCAACGGGTAGTTGTCGCTCACGGTGGACGCGGCGGGCGGGGTAATACCCGGTTCAAAACCTCGACTAACCAGGCCCCTCGCATAGCCGAAAAAGGCGAACCCGGTGAAGAACGCTGGGTTACGCTTGAACTCAAGCTGATTGCCGATGTCGGCATTGTCGGCGTACCAAATGCGGGTAAATCCACCTTACTGTCGGTGGTCAGTGCCGCCCGACCCAAGATTGCGGCTTATCCGTTTACGACCCTTGAACCAAATCTGGGGGTGGTCGTGATCGGCGACAGCGACATGGTGCTGGCGGATATCCCCGGATTGGTTGAGGGAGCACATAAAGGCATTGGATTGGGCCACAGTTTTCTGCGGCACGTTCAGCGCACCCGCCTGTTGATTCACCTATTGGATGGTTCGGGCGAGGATCCAATCGCCGACTTCATCCAGATCAATACTGAATTAGCCCTGTTCGACGAACAACTTGCCGAGAAACCTCAGATTGTTGTACTAAACAAAATGGACTTACCACAGGCCCAGGAACGTTGGTCCGATGTGAAAGCCCATTTTCAATCACAGGGGAAAACAATCCTGTCGATTTCAGCAGCGGCCCAAAACGGGGTTCAGGAACTTATGAACCTCGCTATGCAGACGCTCGTCGATCTACCTGAGCCACCCCCCGCCGAAGAAGTCCCGGTATTCCGTCCTGAAGAAGATGAAGGTGTTTTCGAAATAATCCGAGAGGAAGATGCCTTCCGGATAGTCGGCAAACGGATCGAGCGGGCAGCGGCAATGACCTATTGGGAATACGACGAAGCCCTGGTGCGCTTCCACCGGATACTGGTGGCATTGGGGATATCCGATGCATTAAAAGAGGCAGGCATTCAACCGGGTGATACCGTCCTGATCGGCGAATATGAACTGGAGTGGGCTGACTGATGCGCCTGGGCGTGCTGGGCGGGACGTTCGATCCGCCGCATTTTGGGCATTTGATCCTGGCCGAGCAAGCCCGCGATCAACTTGACCTGGAGCATGTGCTCTGGGTTCCGGCGGGCGAACAACCATTAAAACGTGGGCAGAGCGTGGCTTCTATCGATTGCCGCCTTGATATGCTCAAGCTGACGTTAGAACACAACCCGGCTTTTGAACTCTCCCGCGTGGATGTTGATCGGCCCGGCCCACATTACTCGGTCGATATGCTTGAGATCATAGCCAACCAATATCCCGGCGGAGAGCTGTATTTTTTGATGGGTAGTGACTCGCTAAGTGATCTTCCACGCTGGCGTAATCCGCAGCATCTCATTGAGCAAGCCATACTGGCAGTGATGCACCGGCCAGGGGTACAGATAAACCTTGACCACCTGAAAGATATCATACCTGGTCTGACAGATCGGCTGGTCTACGTTGATTCGCCGCTGATCGAAATCGCGGCTGATGACATCCGGGCGCGGGTTGCCAAAGGGCGAAGCATTCGCTACTTGCTGCCCGATCCTGTACAAGATTACATTTTACAGCAAGGTCTTTATGACTCGTAAAGCTTTCTTTCGATACCTGATTGTGATTGCTTTGGCGTTGATGGGTGCGGCCTGCCGCGAAGCAGGAGACTCGACGCCAACGACCATCCCGGAGCCAACAGCAACCGAATCGCCAGGGCAGCGTGGCGACCCAAACCTTACCCCAATCCCCGAGCCGGTTGAGGAGTCTGCGTTACAGGCTATTCGAGACCGGGGTGAGTTCCGCGTTGGTGTGCTATACAACTACCCGCCTTTTGGATTTCTCGCCGACAATGGTCAGATACATGGATACGAGGTCGCCCTGGTACACCGGATCGCTGAGTTATGGGGCGTGGAGGTAACTCTTGTCCAGGTCACCCGGCAAACCCGGTTACCGATGCTGATCGATGGAGAAGTCGATATGCTGGCGGCAGCTATGCCCCACCGCCGTGAATTGGAACAGTTCGTCGAGTTTTCTGATACTGTTTTCCGCAGCGGTTACGTTGTCCTGGTGAAAGCCGATTCAGGGATAGAAGAAACATCCATGCTGGGAACCGCTTCGGTTGGGGTTGTTGGGAATGAAGCGGAAACACTGTTTGCCGGGGCAACACAGCGTTTAGGCATCAGCCCAGCGGCTCAGCGGTTCGATTCGGTAGATGCGGCTATGTCTGCAATGATCGAAACCGGGGCTATAACGGCGATTGTGGGTCGGCGTGAAGACCTGATGCTGGCCGCCCGGTCGGTAGATAATATGGAAATCCTCAACGAGTTTATCGCCATTGAACCCTACGCCTTTGCCACCCGTCGTGGAGATACTGCGCTTCGCGATCTGGTTAACCTGACATTGCAAGAGATCGCTGTCAACGACGAATTCGGAAAACTGTTTTCCGAAAACTTCTATGGCTATGCTGCCGATATCTTCCCCACCTACCCCGGTGATCCGGTCTATGCCTTTGACAACTTCCCGGCAAATCGACCTGTATCCGAGTCTGTCCTTGAACGCCTCAAGCGGGGTGAACCGCTCCGTGTTGCCGGGTTGGATCTGACGGCTGAACCAGCCAACTTTGACAGCCAACCGATCTTTGATGGCTACAACCGGGCGATCATCAACGAGATGGCACGACGCTGGAATGTGCTTGTGATCGAATCGCCACAGAGTATGGGCGATGCAGGTCTAAACCTGCTTGAGAGCGGCCAAGTTGATCTGGTAGTTGGCGTTCGTCCCAGCCGTGCGCTGATCGGACAGTTTGCGCTCAGCCAACCATATTACCAACGTGGCCTTCGGCTGATTCACAGGCGCGACGTCACGGTATTTGGCGTTGGCGACCTGGAATACAAACCCTCAATGGCGGCAGACCCCCTGGATATCAGCCAGGATATTATCGAAGACAACAACGGCTTCCCGCAGATTTCACTTGCCGATTCCTATATGGCGGCATTTGAAGCTCTGATAGATCGTAGAGTTAATGCAGTTGTCGGTGACGAGTTTGCATTGGTGCTGATGTCACGGGCGGATGATCGTATTCAGGTGGTAAACACACGATACCGGCCTGCCAACTACATCATGGCCCTATCTCCCACCGACGCTGACTTTCTAGCTCTGATCGATTTTACCCTGCAAGATATGCAGGCTGATGGAACGATCGCTCTGCTCCAGCAGCAGTATTTTACGCCTTATATGCCTGAAGATAATGGGGAAGAACTCGAAGAATTCTCTATCGAGTTATGGCCGGGAGATGGCAGTTATCTGGGGATAGGTGGTGGATAGGGCAGGCTCACTCGCCGAAGGACAACGTGATAATCTCAGCCGGGCGCACAGTAAAAGTGTAGCGGCCATTTCCTTCGCTCGTGACAGCTTCCCCGGTTCGGGTTTCATCGAGCCGGGCAAAGACCGCCTGCGAAAATGGCAGGGCAAGTTGGAGGGTAACCTGTTCCTCTTCTGTGCTAATGCTGTATCCCCGTACGATCAATTCCTGTCCATTCTCAACCATCTTAACGGTGCTCAGGATAAATCTGGGATTATCACAGGTTACAAAGCTCCCTTCCGGTTTTAATGTCCCCTCATGATGACCGGTTACCCTTGCCACCAATGGCGTCTGGAAGGCCCACGATTCTTGCCAGGCGGGCAGCGGATCAGAACTATGTGGGATGATGCTGTATTCAAATTGGTAGGTTCCCAGGTTCTGCGCTCCCGGAACAGCTAACGATAATCCGGCCCCGCCCCTCCGATTAGGGAGATCATCCCTGTTTAACCACCCAACGCAGCGAAGCAGAGTCAGCGCGATTTCGGAATGACTGTCATCTGAGAGTACGGCTACTTCGGGTAAGCCCCGGTTGGCGATTGTAAGGCCGGTTTCGTGCCCAAGAACGGTAACAAACGCTCGCTGCGGCTGTTCAGATGTAGGCTGCTGTGCCCATTCTTTTGTGTTCAACGGCAGGTCGACAGCTCGATGAACAATCTCGAAATGCCCATCAAATAAGGCAGTTTCTGCGGGCGTACCGGTTGGGAAATGCACCCGGAGCCGATGATCTTTAGCGGCGTTGTCAACCGTAACATCGACATCTACACGGGGAACATCTTCAGTAATTTGCAACCTGGTCGTCACCGAGATGGGAGAGAATTGGGCGGCCAATGGTAGCCTCGCATCTCGTTCCGGGCTTAACATGGACGGCAGCCGGAATATCTGCAAATATTCCAGGCTTTGGGATACCGGGCTGATTATCCGCTTGACATGCAGCGGGGTATTCATGGGGGCGCTGATCAGGGTATCTCGCTGCGGGGGGCAGAAAGTATAGGTATCGCCGCGGTCCCCACCATCAACGTAAAGGTTGAGGTCAGAGAAGGATCGCCCCGTCTGTAGATCAAATAAGGTAAACGTGCCCTGGTAGGGGTCAAGGGTCACACTCAGCAGATCATTCTTGATGGTCAACCCTTCGTCAACAATCGTATCCTCCGGCGGGTTCTTTGCCGGTTGGATTGAATAGGCGCGGTAGCCATATGGCGGCATATCCCTCGCCAGGAAACGAATGATGATTGGCCTATCAGTAGTGTCACCCTCATCATAGACGATTTCTTCAAATGCTTCGAAAGGCTGCTCATTGCCATCAGCATCGACGATCTTAAAGGGATGGAATTCAGGAGTCAGGTTCATCTCAACCGATACAAGATCGGTACGGAGATGTCCAGCAGCATTGAAGATGACAACGGGAATAGAATCCGCGCCGTATCCACCGGTATCAACTGCCTCGATGAGAAAATCAAGGCTCTTCTGCAAGATGGTATTGGCGATCTGTTCAGCATGGTCAAAGCGCACGACCAGATCGTGTTGAACAGCGTCAATGCTGCATCCCCGAATAGCGGAATATGACTGGTTCTCCATCAGAATCCGCCAGGCGTGATGCAGAATGCCGTGTGGTGATTGGAGAGCAAATGACTGCTCACTGCCGGTGTGCGAGTCAAGCAGCATGGCCCATGCAGTGAATGGTTCAGCCCAGCGCTCTAATAAGGTTTCAACAAAATGGTTTCGCTGTTTAAGCCAGATACGAGAGCTTAAAGCACCCGTCGAAAGATGAAATCGCTCTGTGGATCGCAGTTCACCATGCATCACCTGAAGACTATCTGATTGAACGGCATCGCTGGCTCGTATCTCGGTAAAGTACGTTTGCAAATCGCTATTAACGATCTTCGTCCCCTTTACCTTCCGCTGCACCGAATCAATAAGTTGGGACATATCTGCCGGTGAAGTGTTGTCATCCATCAATAACAGAGTGGCGGTTGAAGACAGTGGACTTAATTCGTCCCGTGCTTGTTTAAAAGAGTCAGGCGACCAGTTATCAGGAAAGCCATTCCATAAATAGCTGATCAAAACACGGCTGGTATCCGGTGCCTCCCACCAGACTTCTAGAGGCACATCACCCAGCCCATGCATAACGACCACATTCTCGATTCCGAAGCCTTGCAGGATTTGGGGCATCTGCCCAATCTGCCCGGACGAATCGGGCAAATAACCAACTCCAAGATCGGCGCCAAACTTTTTTACCAGTTCCGCACCGATCAATAAGTTGCGAATCAGAGCTTCAGGACTGACCAGAAAGGCATCGGTCAGAACGTACCAGGGGCCAACCTGAAGATGACCGTCACCAACCAGTTGGGCGATCTTATCGGCCTTGTCCGGCCTTATTTCAAGGTAATCTTCCAGGAGAATACTCTGACCATCCAGCCAAAATCCAGGATGGTCAGCTAATTGACCGAGCAGGCTGTCTATCAGGTTAACAAGCTGGAGCCTCCAGTTCTGGTATGTCTGGTACTGTTCACGACCCTGGCGGGTGTGAGAAACCATGTGCAGCCGGGTAGGAGGCTTTGCCATCTTGATAACCTTATCTGGGGCAGCAGTTCAGGCTTTTTTGCCTTCCGCCCTCGAACGAGGAAGCATGCGCTTCAGTTGCTTCTTGCCAATCTTATTGACTCGTCTGCATTTTGGACACTCAACTGCATAATAGTCCTCGCCGGGTTGGATAGAATCATAGGCTTGTTGAATGGCCTCCTGGTTAAGTGACCAGCTATTCTGACATTTAAAGCAGGTAATTTTTAGCATATGTATTGCTCCTGATAAGTGAGCCGCAATCAATAGAGTAGGCTATGTTGGGGAAGGCTCGCGCTTTCTCTCAGCCAGTGAAGCGAGCACAATACCGGCTAAAATAAGCACCCCTCCAAGAATTTGTAATGGATCGGGCCGCTCGTTTAATATCCAGATACCTAATAGAGTTGAGCCGATAGGCTCCCCCAGAATGGTGATCGCCACCAAGGTTGTTGACAGATATCTGACCGCATAATTGGCTGCCGTGTGCCCGATCAACTGGGGGATCAAACCCAGGGCGATCAGCCAGATCAGGACATGTGGCGGGTAACCGAACATAGCCAACCCGCGAATAATTGACCACACGATCAGCACCAGGGCTGCCGTCCCATATACGATCCACAAATAGGGGACAAGTGCAATACGGCTGCGAACTGTCCGCCCGATCAATAGATAAGCGGCCATTAAAATGGCCCCTGATAAGGCTAGCATATCACCGAAGAAGTTAGGACTCTGCACACCTGACCAGTTAGCCAGGCCAATCACTGCACCACCCACAATAGCAACTATGATCCCTACCCAGGTTATACCTGGGGTTCGTTCCCCTAATATCAGGGGAGCCGCCAGACTTGTCCAGATTGGGGTTGTCGTTACCAGCACCAAAGAACTGATAATCGATGTGTGGGTGAGTGATGTGACCCACGCCGCAAAATGAAACCCTAATATGCCGCCACTGAGTATAAGTATGCCCCACTCAGATTTATTTAGTTTAGCATAATCTTTCCAGGCTTGCTGGTGAATCACCGGGATGGTTAAAACCAAAGTTGCAATGGTCAGACGATAGGCAGCGATGACCAGCGATGGGACACCATCAGCCTGAGCTATCCGAATGAAGACAGCGGCGAAAGACATTGCCAGCACGCCGACGAATAAAATTGCTCCAATGCGGAGAGTATCTTTTACCACAACCGTAAATGGCTTCCTTTGTGCTGAAATACAGAGGAATTGGGGGCAGTTGGCAACCTTGACTTCTCCTATTGAGGTAGCTAAAATCACGCATGTTGAATGGTAACATTACCTTGATAAGTGGGCAATATTATCATCTCCCTCGCAAATTTTAGAGCTATATATCCTTTAGGAGGAATTCTCATGGGCCAACACGAACTCCCTGCTCTCCCATATGCTCACAACGCACTTGAACCCTATATTGATGAACAGACGATGCAAATCCATCATGGCAAGCATCACCAGGGTTATGTGAATAATCTAAATGCGGCGCTAGATGGTCATGCCGATCTCCAGGATAAAAGCGTAAAAGAACTGCTCTATGACCTTGACGCACTTCCTGAATCTATCCGGACCGCTGTGCGTAACAATGGCGGCGGACATCTGAATCACTCCCTGTTCTGGCCTTCGATGAGCCCGGACGGTGGTGGCGAACCAACTGGCGCATTAGCCGATGCGATCAAAGCCGATTTTGGCTCTTTCGAGGCATTCAAGGAAGCATTTTCTAAAGCCGCAGCCACCCGTTTCGGGAGCGGCTGGGCCTGGCTCTGCGTAGATAGTGGTAAGCTGGTCGTCACAAGTACACCGAATCAGGACAATCCTGTATCTGAAGGATTGGCCCCGCTGCTCGGATTGGATGTCTGGGAGCATGCCTATTACTTAAATTACCAAAATCGTCGACCAGACTATATCCAGGCGTGGTGGAACGTGGTAAACTGGGGTGAGGTGGAGGCGCGCTACATAGCAGCAACTTGATCCTCCATTTTGACTACATTATGAAGGAGTAGTTTCAAGATGACTCACATTATCACCAGTTTGTGCTTGCGGGACAGCGCCTGCGTAGACGTTTGCCCTGTTGAGTGCATTGTCGGTGGCGAGCCAGAGTCCGAGTGGCCCTGGTTCTACATTGACCCGGATACCTGCATCGACTGTGGTGCTTGTATCCCTGAGTGCCCCTTTGAGGCCATTTTTATGGAAGACGAAGTTCCATCAGAGTATGAACTGTCTGCCGGGCAGGAATATGTTCCCCACGACACCAAGCAGAAGGTTACCGGTGAGGGTGGAGAAATTGTAGACCTGACGGTTGACGTCCAGCCGAACTACGATTTCTTCGAGAATGGCCCTGGTTACGATGCATTGGGGTAATTCCATGTAACTCATTACATGGCCTTATAAGAACAGCACCTGACGGTGCTGTTCTTTTCTTTTTGCATGATCTGCCCAGCCCAACTCGATAGACTCTAGTGAAAAGCAAGGGGGTAAAATTGGACGGTTACCGAATTGAAAAGGATTCGCTGGGTGAGTTGAAAGTCCCGGTAGATGCTCTGTATGCAGCTCAAACTCAACGGGCAGTCGAGAATTTCCCGATCTCTGGTTTGAAGCAATATCGCGCCTTCATCTGGTCGATGGCAACGATCAAGCGAGCAGCGGCGGCGGTCAATCACGATCTGGGACTGTTTTCTGACCGGCAGGTAGGGGACAAAACTGTTACCGGGGATGAGATTGCGCAGGCCATCATTCAGGCTGCCGACGAGGTTATCGAGGGGCAATGGGATGAGCAGTTCGTGGTTGATCCTTTCCAGGCCGGAGCCGGTACATCCCATAACATGAACACCAACGAGGTGATCGCCAACCGCGCCAACCAGATACTCGGCTTTGAACTGGACGATCCAGACAAACCGGTGCACCCCAATGATCATGTGAATATGGCTCAATCGACCAACGACACCATTCCTACGGCAATCAGGCTGGGATGTTTGTGGCGGCTTGAGGAACTGACAGAAGAACTCGACAGCCTGACCGGCGCTCTGTACGGAAAAGCCCACGAGTTCGATGATATTGTCAAATCAGGCCGGACTCATTTACAGGATGCGGTTCCGGTGCGCCTGGGGCAGGAATTTGGAGCTTATGCCCGCGCAGTTGATCGTAATACGGAGAAGATCGTCTCGGCTGCACAGGGACTTCGGCGGTTGGGAATTGGCGGAACCGCAACCGGAACGGGCCTCAACGCTCACCCTGAATATCATCACCGCATGATCGACAAACTCGAAGAGCTGACCGGTTTAGAGCTAGACCCGTGTGACAACCTTTTTGAGGCAATGCAATCTCATCAGGATGCGGTCTTTTTCAGTGGGTCACTGCGCAGCCTGGCCCAGGATATTATCCGCATTGCCAACGATTTGAGGCTGCTTGCCTCTGGCCCGACCACCGGATTGGCGGAGATTACACTTCCGGCAGTGCAGCCCGGTTCAAGTATTATGCCCGGCAAGGTTAACCCGGTCATTATCGAAATGACCAACCAGGCGATGTTCCATATCATGGGCAACGATTTAACTATCACGCTGTGTGCCCAGGCCGGTCAGTTGGAATTGAACGTGATGATGCCCATTATGGGCTATAACCTGTTTCAGATGATGGATGTGTTGATTAACACGCTGCGTGTACTCCGCGAGCGTGCAATTGAAGGGATAGGCGTCAACAAGGAAAAGGCAGAAGGCTGGTTGGCCCGAAATGCCATCCTGGTGACAGCCCTCAACCCCGTGATCGGTTATCTCAAAGGGGCTGAGGTCGCAAAAGAAGCGTTGGCCTCAAACCGTACCATCCGTGAAGTTGTGCTGGAAAAAGGGTATTTAACTGATGATGAACTGGATAAACTACTGGATGCCCGGCAGATGACCGACGGCGGTATTCTTAAATAGCTTCCGGCGGCTCGATGAATATGCTGGCGGCTGCCTGCGGTCCAATAGCATGTTCTGAACCATCAACCGTGATCGTGATCGGGCCGCCATAAGGAGCAACCGATTTGATATGAACTTCAGCACCAGGGCGTAGGCCCAATTCACCTAGATAACGCAGCAGCCCTGGGTCTGAATCATCTACGCGCTGAATGGTGCCGGTTTGTCCGTCTTTCAGATCACCCAGGCACAGGTTACTCGTCTCGGCGATTTGACCATCTTTGGTAGGTATAGGTTCGCCGTGTGGGTCGATCTCTGGATAACCTAAAACAGCAGCGATGCGTTCCTGGAATTTTTCTGATACGACATGCTCAAGCCGTTCGGCTTCATCATGCACTTCGTCCCAACTATAGCCCAGGGCTTCAATCAAGTAAAGCTCGATCAGACGATGGTTCCTAATTACCTCAAGAGCGATCTTCCTGCCTTCTTCGGTCAGGGTCACACCTTTATAGGGTTCGTAATCTACCAGTTCAAGTTCAGACAGGCGTTTGATGATGCCGGTAACCGAAGCTGGTTCAACTCCGAGCGCTTTGGCAATCGTGGTTGTTCGGGCTGGCGACTCTTCCTGCTCCAGCTTATAGATTACTTTTATATAGTCCTGTCGTTCATGAGTGATCACGGCATCCTCTTGTTTTTAGGTTTTGGCTCCGATACTTATTCCACCTGAATTATAACATAATCAAAAGGTATCCGGCCCGCAATTGTACCGGACAGAAAGGATCGAAATGCCACCTTCCAAATTGATCATCACCTCACAGCATTACGGGCAAATCATTGAGCAAGCCCGCAGAGGTATGCCATATGAAGTATGCGGATTGCTTGGCGGCGTCGATACACAGGTCAAGGCGGTCTTCCAAACACCAAACATCCACCCTGATCCGGCCAGAGGATACATGGTAGACGGGCAATCATTGATCGATACGTACGAGACTCTTGATCAAAATGGTTGGGATTTGATTGCGATCTACCATTCGCACCCGCCGGGACAACGTGCCGATCCGTCCCCGACCGATATCGAACAAGCATACTATCCAGATTCGCTTTACGTGATTATCGTGCCGGATCACGATGGCGAGAATATCAGTGTCCGAGCCTTTGCCATTACCAATCAGGTACTCGAAGTCCCGGTGGAAATTATTGATAAAGCTACCTAATCTTACGCAACTCGCTATAAGCCTGCGGGTTATAACTTTTACTCATTCAAGTGGAAACAGATAGATAATTGTTATTTCTGTTTCCTACGTAGTTGGGTTATTCTATTGAAAATAACTGACCCAACTTATAGAGAGGAGGCAATCAGCGTGATTTTGTCTAACACCAGTATAGGTTACTTAGCAGCCACCATTGTCGCATATTTACTGGGGTCAATCCCAATGGGATTGTTTGTCGTGCAGTTGTTTACCAAAAAGGATATCCGAACGATAGGGAGCGGTCGTACCGGGGGAACAAATGCCTTCCGTGCAGGAGGTATTTGGACCGGAGTTTTCACGGCTCTTGGAGACTTACTCAAGGGATTTGGAGCCGTCTATGTGGCTCGCCTGATACTACCCGGTCACCCGGCATTAGAAGCGATCTGTGCGGTGGCCGCTGTGGTAGGCCATAATTGGTCGCTCTTTATCGGCTTCAAAGGCGGAGCAGGCACAACACCGGCTGTTGGAGCAGCGATTGCCTTTTGGCCGCTTTCGGCAGCCTTTCTCATCCCCCTGATCCCCAGCCTCTTACTCCTGACCGGGTATGCTTCTGTAACTTCTTCAGTGCTTGTTGTAGCGATTATCGTTACGTTTGTGCTGCGCTGGTGGCTGGCTGATCAACCGGTCGCTTACATCGGTTATGCGGTAGGTGCAGCCTTGATGGTAGGGTTAGCTTTGATCCCAAACTATCGCCGGTTGATTGCAGGCACAGAACGATTGGTAGGACCCCGAGCTAAAGCCCAGGCACGGCGCAGTGAGAACGGTGCCTGAAAACATCAATCACGGAGCATAGACCGGAACCCACTTGCCATCCTGAACTACTTTGACCGCGAGGTTTTCAGCACTGCAATTTCCCCAGGCCGTACAGGTAAGCGGCCCGGTTAACCCATTGTAGGCAGAAGTCTCGAAGATTGCTCGCTGCAAAGCCTGGCGGCCAATAATCAAGTTGCCACTTCTATCAACTGCGCTGGCTTGCTCAATGGCATCAAGCAAGAGATTAGTCGCATCATAGGCAAAGACATATTGCAGGCTGTCCGGTGCCTCACCAAACTGGGCAATGTAATCAGCCTCAAGTTCCTGATAATCTTTGGTCTTAATATAGGGGCCGGTAGCATAAATCCCATCAGCGGCATCACCGGTTTCCTGTAAATACCAGTTGCCATGATAATGCCGTCCGCCAAGCAGCTCCAGCCATTTATGAGATTCATCGATCTCGACCGTCATCCTGACCGCGTCTTTGGGCCATAAGGGGGCATACAAGATATCCGGTTGTGCCAGCGCTAATCCAGTAAGGATTGCCGAAAAGGTAGGATCACCCGGATTGACAACCGTTTCACTGACTATTGTCCCACCCAGGTATTGGAAGTTCGTTTTGAATGCCTCTACGAGTGATTGTGTATCAATATTATCATAATGGATAATGGCTGCTCGCCTCGCCCCAAGCTGCGTGAAGGCAAATTCGGCACTGAGCATACCCTCCAGACTGTCATCGTACATCGTCCTCAGGAATAAACCTGTGCTCGTACTGGGGTCAGTCAATTCCGAAGCCCCACAAGAGGAAGATATCTCAATCATGCGCGAATCTTCCAGGATCGTCCCGGCACTCGAACAGGCATTGGAGCAGGTCGGGCCAAGAACCGCAATTACCGAATCGGCAACAGCCGAAAACATGCCGCCGATTGTCTCACCGCCATAAGATGCACAAGCGGCTTCCTCAACAATTACGCTGACAAGATAGCCCTTGATCCGGTTCCGATCAGCAACGGCTAATTGTATACCACGCTCTTGATCAACTCCCTCCGGGCCTAGCCCCGCTTCTTCAGTGGTCACAGCAACACCAAGCATAATGGAGGAGCCAGGCTCAACAGTAACTGTTCCCCAGGGATCGCTCGCAAGCACTTCGATGCTTTTGTCTTGACCACAGGAGTTCAAAGAAAGAAGCATGAACAGGAAGACACTGGTAATTACTAAACGGTTCTTTTGCATAATGGCTCAAATCTTTTTTGACTGTGAAATAGTAGAGACTTCCGTTATCCCCCTACCCCAACAGGTCTCTTCCTGCCAAACAGTGTATCATGGCATATAATGCCGGGCAACAATGGTATAATACGTTTAAGTGGAACTAGATAAGGTTTTTTCAAAACCATTATCTAGTTCCTATGCAGTTGGGCCATTTGATTAAAATCTTGGCTCATGTCTAGAATTAGCGAGCAAGCCGCCGCGAATAAACTTCGCGGCTACCCAACCTCGTGAAAAGTCACTTATACCGAACATGAGTCAGAATCTTTTATCCGGACCAACTTATCATCACTCAGGAAAGAATTATGCTTGGTTATTTGTTGACCCTACTTTTTAGCCTGTTGGTCGGACTCCTGGTGAATTGGCTGGCAGATTGGCTCCCCGCTCAAAGAGAGCAAAGTGTTAATGAGGATGAAAAACCAACACCCATTCCGCCTTTCACATCTCGGTTGGTTTCTGCACGGTACATCATCGTTGAGATAGTGATCGCAGCGATTGGCCTATACCTTTGGCACCGTGAAGGGCTGAACCCCATGCTGGCGGTATTGGGCTTTTACCTCGCCGTGTTTGTCCTCATTGCAATCATTGACATTGAGCATAAACTGGTTCTGAATAGTGTTATGTTCCCGGCAATTGCTATTGCATTATTGGAAACGTTAATTGGCTCACGGATTCGTTTCACCGAAGCATTGAGCGGTTATGCAATGGGCCAGGTTGTTGTGATGGCGGTCTATGTACTGGGCGCTATTTACCTCTGGATTGTCAACACACAGCGCGATGATCCCATTGATGAAGTACCTTTTGGCTTTGGTGATGTCACCCTGGCTACTTACTGCGGGCTGGTCGTCGGCTTCGAACATGTGATTCACATGCTGGTGCTGATGATCCTGCTGGGTGGGGTGATAGCGTTTCTCTACATTCTGGTACGCCTCTTAATCCTGAGAAACTATAAGGCCCACACGGCCATCCCCTATGGGCCATCGATTGTACTGGCGGCTTCTCTGATGCTGCTCTGGGGCGATCAGGTCGGCTACTTTATGCTAAGTGGATTCTAGGGGGATTCGATCAATCCACAGCCGACAACTTTATCACCGTCATAGAAGACGGCCCCCTGCCCCGGCGTAATATCGGGAAGTGGATCATCCAGCTTAACTTCAGCCCGGTCATGGCCTATCGGGAAAACGGTAGCTATCACCGGGCGAACCTTGTAGCGAATTTTGACCTCAACCTGGATGGCATCAACCGGGGGATACCCGGCCAGCCAGTTCATATCGGCAGCCTGGAAGGTGTCGTTACCCAGGTCTGCCTGTGCACCAACGATCAGAGTGTTGGCCGGAACGTCTTTAGAGATCACGTACAGCGGCTCACTCCATGAGATACCCAGTCCTTTACGCTGTCCAATCGTATAACCGGGCAGACCCTGATGGGTTCCTACCTGTTCGCCGGTATGAAGCTTGATCGGCCCAGGCTCAAAAGCGTGTGCATCAACGGTCTGCAAGAAACGCCGATAGTCCCCATCTGCCACAAAACATAAATCCTGGCTGTCACCTTTACTTGCCACAGACAGTCCAAATTTTTGTGCCAACTGGCGCACTTCGCTTTTGACATATCCCCCCACTGGGAACATCGTATGCTTGAGTTGAGCCTGGGTGAGTACGCTCAGTACATAACTCTGGTCTTTGCCCGGATCAACTCCCTTGCGGAGTTCATATTCACCGCCAGCAGTCTGTGTGATCTGCGCATAATGCCCGGTAGCAAGATAGTCTGCACCGTGTGAAAGAGCTTCGTCCAGGAGATGGGTGAATCGGATATGCCGGTTACAGGCCAGGCATGGGTTGGGTGTGATCCCCTGACGATACCCATCCACAAATGGATCAACGACCTTTTGCTTGAAAATTTGCTGAGCATCAATCACATGGAAGGGGATACCGAGCTTTTTAGCCACAAAGTGCGCATCAAGCATCTGGTCACGGGTGCAGCAGCGATTATCGCGCTGGCCGGATACCACACCCGGTTCAGACCACAGACGCATCATAATGCCGGTTACCTGGTAGCCCTGCTCAACCAACAGCGCAGCACTGACCGAACTATCTACCCCTCCGCTCATAGCGACAACAACGTGTTTATTCATCAATGTCAACTCACATCAATCTGCCCTTACTGAAACGTGAGGATTCTAGCGTAACCAGGGGTACAAATCCAAGTTAAGAAAATTGTCGTCACCTGACCGTTATTTTGGCGTTTGGTTTGACTACTCTATAATTAGATGCAATTACAGCGATTGGTTTGATGAGGCAGTAGCATGATACCCAGGGAAGCCGCCTGGAAAACATATCAGGATTTCATTCTCAAAATCGAACGTGCTGGAGAGGGTCGTTATCGGGCAGAGGCACAGGGACCGGCAGGTGAAGCCCGGTCTGAGTTTTCCTTGCCACTCACTGATGAAGAACTCACACTCTTCATGAACCGGATTTCGGGTCAACAAAAGGCATCTGCCTCAAATGCTATTCCTGAGCCAATGCAGCTTACAGTTGATCTCGGCACTAAGTTATTCGATGCAGTTGTACAGGGGCGCGTTCGCGATGTTTTTGTCAGTGCGCGGTCGGTCGCCCGGATCAAGGGAAATGGGCTGCGGGTGCAGCTGCGCCTAAATGATGCTCCTGAGTTGGGTAAATTACCCTGGGAATGCCTGTACGATGGGCAAGATTTCCTGGCCCTCTCAGATGCAACTCCTATCGTGCGCTACCTTGATCTGCCCAATCCACCCCGCCCAATGAAGGTTGACCTGCCCCTCCGAATCCTGGTCACTATCAGTGCACCGGATGATCTCGAACCTCTTAACGTCGAGGCAGAAAAGGGAAAGGTCTGGCAGGCGCTTTCATCCCTGGAATCGGCTGGGCTGGTTGAACTTGACTTCATGCCGGATGCCATGATGCGCACCTTACAACGCACCTTGCGCCAGGCAGAAAGCCAGGATCGCCCTTATCACGTCTGGCACTACATCGGCCATGGAGATTATGATCCAGCCACTCAATCCGGCAAGCTGTTATTCTCCGATCCTCGTGGAAAGTCACGTCCGATTGATGGCTTCCAACTGGGCACGTTGTTCAACAGTTACCCCCAAATCCGCCTGGTATTGTTGAATGCCTGTGAGGGAGCACGCAGCGGGGATCAAGACCCCTTCTCCGGTGTATCAGCGGCGCTGATCGAAAGAGGTATTCCGGCAGTGGTCGGGATGCAGTTTGCCATAAGCGATCAGGCTGCAATTACCTTCTCGGAAGAGTTCTATGCCGCGATGGTCGATGGGCTGCCGGTTGATTCTGCTGTAACGGAAGCGCGCCGGGCGATCTTCTTCCAACCTAATTGGGTTGAATGGGCGACTCCTGTGATCTTCATGCGGATGCTTGATGGTCATCTATTCGAGTTACAGAACGCCCCCACATCGGGAAACGCAAAAGTTGCTTATCTGCTTGGCAAGGATGGGGCTGTACATGGATGGAGTTTTGAACTAGATTCGCCGGAGTCTTTGATAGGGCGTACTCCGGATAACGACATTGTGATCCCTGACACACAGGTATCACGATCTCATGCCAAGATCGAATATCGGGATGATGGATTCTGGGTATCTGATCTGGGCAGTCGCAACGGCACGCTGGTAAATCGGAAGCGGATCACAGGCTCTCACCGGCTAGAAGAGGGCGACAAGATTCAAATGGGCCTGTCTATCCTTGTCTTCACCTTTGATGAATCGGTATGGGCAGATTACGGCAACCATCCGACATCTATCGCCGGATCGATGGAAGAGCCTTCAGAAAACAAGAAAACACATCCTGTAGAGAATGAGCAGCTTTTTCTCCCCAACAAATGGACGCGCGACGTTCTGACAGCAACCGAACAGGTCGTAGGCCACGAGAAGATTACTATGCTGCTTGTCCTGGCCGAATTACCCCACCTGTTGAGAAGCTATCCACCGGACAATCTGAACAAGGAAGTCCCATTTTCACAACTAGGGCAGTTATGGGAATCGATCTACCGGCTGTATGGAGTTCGTGGAGCAAGTTCCGTTGCCCGGATTGCCGGGGAAAAGAGCTTCAGAGCCGGGCTGGAACACTTCAAAGATGCATCCAGAATCTCAACCGGCATGATGATGAAGGTTGGCTCGCTAGAAGCCCGGATGCGTATTGGGCTTGAGTTCCTGAAAAAATACTTCAATGTCATCAGCGACCAGAAAATCGAGATTGATGAGGATAACGACAACTGGTATTGGAAGGTTGAAAACAGCCCGATTTGCTGGGGTTGGACGGCCCAGGAACCCGTGTGTCATCTGACTGTGGGAATGTTACAGGAGGCTTTTGCCTGGGCATCAAGCGGCAAATCCTTCCGCATTGTAGAGACAGACTGCCGGGCAACAGGCGATGCACTATGCGTTTTCAGGATTAATAAGAGTCCCAGTGATGTCTGACATGAAAAATAATGATACTTGTTAGTGGCTGCAAGTTGGGGATGGACTAAGATTAAACCCGGTCTGTAGAGACTCTCTCTCCTTCAGAAAGGAAAAAGAAAATGGCGAGAATAGCGAAAGTTCACGGGCGTGAGGTCCTCGATTCACGTGGGAACCCCACCGTCGAGGTTGAGGTTCATTTAGAAGATGGCGCAGTCGGGCGGGCAATTGTCCCCTCTGGTGCATCCACAGGTGTCCACGAGGCACTTGAATTACGCGATGGTGATAAGGCTCGGTTCGGCGGCAAGGGCGTATCAAAAGCCGTTGCCAACGTCAATGGCCCGATCACCGAAGCACTGGCGGGTATGGAATCGACCGAGCAGATTGCCATCGACATGCTGCTGGTCAACGAGCTGGATGGAACCCCCAACAAGGAAAAGCTCGGCGCGAATGCGATCCTTGGAGCTTCTCTGGCGACGGCAAAAGCTTCAGCAATCAGCCTGGGCATGCCGCTTTACCGTTATCTGGGCGGCGTACATGCTCATGTACTGCCCGTCCCCATGATGAACATCCTGAATGGCGGTAAGCACGCTGCTGACAGCACCGATCTCCAGGAATTCATGATTATGCCGGTTGGTGCGAGTTCATTTGCTGAGGCACTGCGCTGGGGCTCGGAGATCTACCAGTCATTGAAGAAGGTCCTCAAGGGCAAGGGCCACGCCACCAATGTAGGTGACGAGGGTGGCTTTGCTCCCAGCCTGGGGACAAACGCAGCTGCCGTTGAGGTTATACTGGAGGCTATCCAGCAAGCAGGTTATACCCCCGGCGAACAGGTCATGTTGGCCCTTGACCCGGCTGCCAGCGAGATCTACGAAGACGGCAAATATAACCTAGCAACCGAAGGCCGCACCCTGACCGGTGAGGAAATGGTTGAATTCTATGTGGATTGGGTCGAAAAATACCCCATTATCTCCATTGAGGATGGTCTGGCCGAAGACGATTGGGACTCATGGGTGCTGATGACCGAGAAACTTGGTAACAAAATTCAGATCGTCGGGGACGACCTGCTCGTTACCAACACAGAGCGCGTTCACCATGCATTAGAAATTGGAGCCTGCAACTCACTCCTGACCAAGGTCAATCAGATTGGCTCACTCACCGAATCGATTGCGGCGGTTGAACTTTCACAGCGCCATCACTGGACAGCCGTTATCTCACACCGCAGCGGTGAAACAGAAGACTCAACGATTGCCGACCTGGCCGTGGCCCTGAATGCCGGTCAGATTAAGACAGGCGCACCTGCCCGTAGTGACCGTGTAGCCAAATACAACCAGCTGCTTCGCATTGAGGAAGAACTGGGATCCAGCGCGGTTTATCCTGGTCTGGATGCCTTCACCTGCATTAAGTAGAATTTAATTTGAGCGAATTAAAAAGCGCCGAGTTGTACTCGGCGCTTTTTTGTTTTCAACCGCGTAATTAGAAATCCTCTTCCGGTGGGGAGGAATCGCTGTAGCTGGTAAATTCTCGCTGCAAGGCCGCTTTCGGCTGTGAAACAGGTCGTTTAGCCTGTCGAGCTACGTCTATCTGTTGATGCTCGCAATATGGGCAAACAGTCCAGGTCAAATCCAGCAACTCGCTGCACTGCTGACAGAGTTTCTTGAGCCGGGTATGGCAGTAAGGACAAATGCGCCAGTTCTCCTTGATAGGATGTCCACAGCCGGGGCACATTTGTTTACCCTCAATTTCCTGAAGTAGAGCCTCTTCTTCTAACGCCCGCTCGTATTGCTGGGCCAGAGTCTCGTGAGGACGCAGAATCAGGTAAACTAATAATCCGGGCACATTCAGAACGCCGACCACCAAAGCTGCTAAAATCTGAGCAAAGGTATCGCGCGAACGTGACCGCATATCTCGGAATGCCCAGATAGTCATTGAAATCCAGAGCGCCACACTGACGGCAGCCAGGATTGATACGACGGCGATCAGGACACCGGAAAGTTGTTCGAGATCAACAGGTAGGTTGAAGGGCACTTTTGGCCTCCAGAGTGCTTGGTTGCATATGGGTGGGATTATACTGTGCGTAGTCAGGCCAGGCAATAGCCCGGAATTGGTGTCAGCATGATGGTCAACGTGTACTATCATATTGACTCGACTTGGAACCTGTTCACGAGTATGCTATAACACGGGTAGGTTTGTTATACCAAGAAGGAAAGAAGAATGTCGCCCGATCCGGAAAGACTTATTGGGAAAACTGTAGGTCAGTACAACATCGTCCGTATGCTCGGTAAAGGGGGAATGGCGACGGTCTATGAAGGCAGGCACGTCAGCATCAACCGCCGCGTTGCCGTCAAGGTCATGCCAGGCTCCTTTTTGCACGATGATACATTCATGGAACGTTTTCACCAGGAAGCTGAGGTCATCGCCCACCTGGAGCATTTTCACATCCTGCCCATGTATGATTATGGGCAATATGAGGGCAGGCCCTTTATCATCATGCGCTTCATGGAAGGTGGAACGCTTGATGATATGATCAATGAGAAGGGGCCACTTCCGTACGATGATATTATCCGAATCATCAGCCAGGTTGCCCAGGCATTAGATTATGCTCATAAGCGAGATGTGATCCACCGTGATATTAAACCCAGCAATGTGATGTTGGATGCCGAGGGAAACGCTTATCTATCAGATTTCGGGATCGCCAGAGTGCTGGAAGGGACTTCCAAACTAACCGGCAGCGGCATTGTTGGGACCCCAGCCTACATGGCTCCTGAACAGTCAGAACCGGGTATCCCCTCCCCCACGATGGATATCTATGCATTGGGTGTGATGCTGTACGAGATGATCACCGGGCAGCTCCCCTATATTGCCGAAACGCCCATCGCCCAAATCTTGATGCATATTCAGCGCCCGGTACCCTCGCTGCGGGATGTCAACCCTGAAATCCCGGAAGAAGTGGACGAAGTGCTTCAAAAGGCTATGGCGAAACAACCGGAAAATCGCTACGCCTCAGCCACAGATCTGGCCCGCGCATTAGAAGCTGCTGTGTCTTCTAGCGAGGGATGGGATTGGTCACCTCAAACGCTGGCCGCGTTAAAATCGATAGCTGAACTACGCACCATCCGGGACGGCAACGATATTTTCCAGGAGGCCCTCAGAGGCTCCCAACCCATTCCGGCGACAGATACTTCCCCGCGTAGACCAATTCCAGCAAGAACACGGCAGCGCAAAACCCGCAAACTAATAAACATCGGGATTATCTTGAGTATCATAGTCATTCTGGCTGTGGTTGCAGTCGGAGGGTTTCTGCTGTTTGGCGAAGATTTAGGACTGGTCGCCCCACCACCAACTCCAACAGTCGTTGAAGCTGAAGTGATCCCCACGCAGACAAGGGGAGTCGCCGCGACCTTCACCCCATTTTTAACACCAACACCAACGGCTGAACCTGAGGAGTCAGCACCGGCAGAAGAAGAAGCAACCGAGGAACCTTCTACCGCTACACCGGCAGTTACCCCAACTGACTTACCACCCACTATCACACAGCATGGGGCAACATTGGTTCTGGTTCCGGCTGGGAAGTTCATCATGGGGCGAGATGACGGTCGCCCGAATGAACGCCCGCCAAGAGAGGTTTACCTCGATGCGTTTTACATCGACCGCTATGAGGTAACTAACGTATACTGGATGGCCTGTGTGGACGCAGGAGCGTGTAAAGCGCCTGAATATCCACATTCTCCCAGCCAGGTGTTTTACTATGATCCAGATAATACCTACTACCATGACTATCCCTACATCAACGTGACCTGGTATGAAGCCCAGGCCTTCTGCGAGTGGCGAGGAGGACATCTTCCCACCGAAGCACAATGGGAAAAAGCCGCCCGTTGGGACCCGGAAACCGGTGAGAGCCGGATATTCCCCTGGCCCGGATTGGTACTTGACGAACAGTTTTTGAACTACCAAAGCCTGTTTGGGCATACCCGCCCGGTTGGGAGTTATCCGAGTGGGGTCAGCCCCAACGGGGCTTATGAAATGGCCGGAAATCTTGCAGAGTGGGTTTATGATTGGTATCAGGATAACTACTACGAAGTTGGGCCAGACGAAAACCCCACCGGACCAGAAACCGGGGAGTTCAAGATATTCCGTGGTGGGAGCTACGAGTCTCAGGGTGACGCGTTAAAAACGACGTTCCGTGATTGGCTAAGCCCGGATGTATACCAGCCGACACTTGGCTTCCGATGTGCGTATACACCCAGCGGCGATCCAACTGAATAATACAAGGATAAAAGATGGCTGATTTTCAAATCATTCTACTCCCGCGTGAAAATTACTGGGGATGGGTGAACGCAGCCCGCAACTATGCTGTACACTATCATGCTTCGATCACCCCCCGACCCGATAATGCTATCACCTTCCATCAACCGCAGCAGGTGATCACGGTTGCACAGGTTTCAGGCGGTTATCCAGGGTATGGGGACATTGTAGACTGGCTCCAAAGACATGCCCCAAATGTGACCCTTGACGTGATAACGGCTGATAATCCCGATCAGCTTCAAGAAGTTCTAATCGACCGCCTCAATCGCGATCAGCGCTTCGGGCCGGAAGACGAACCAGCCACACCCGACACCAACTTCTGGCTTTTGTGGCCGGTTGAATCAACCCAAAAGACGCAGGAATTTGGTGAAAATCCGGCTATCTATCGCCGTTGGGGGCTGCCCGGCCATGAGGGAATTGATTTCCGTGCGCCGATGAACAGTAAGGTTTTTGCCTGCGCCGATGGTGAAGTCTACCGGGTAAGTGATGGGAGTGACGGCAATGCTTATGGTATCCACGTTCGAATTCTCCATGAAGGTGGCTACCGGACAGTTTATGCCCATCTGAATCAGGCTCTGGTACGGCTTGGGCAAACGGTGAAGACCGGCGAGGTGATCGGCCTGGCCGACAGCACCGGCAATTCAACCGGCAGTCATCTACATCTGACTCTCAAGAAAGATGGAGCAACGGCGGCGGGATTGACAGATTATCCCAGCGATATCATTGACCCAACCCCGTATCTTATCTATCCCGAACATCGCGAATCCCCCGGCATATCGACTGAAATCTGGCCCTACGGCCACTGTCTGGTCGGGCTGCATGGACGGGCAGATGGCCCCATGCACAACGCTGATTGGAACGGAGCCAGCACCGCAGGCATTGAGGCTCTAAAACTGATCAGTTCGGCCTCTACCCGTGACGTTGATACCGCCCGCAGCATCAACCCGGAAATTTTCATTATGGTGCGGTTATACACCGATTTCCGCAATCGTATGATGCGCGCCTCGGAATTCGCGGGGTCGGTGGAATATGATTTGCGGCGCTTTTATCAAAAGGGTGTTCGTTACTTCGAGGTGCACAATGAACCCAATCTGACTCCTGAAGGTTATGGCCTGAGTTGGAGCAATGGCAGGGAGTTCGGCGAGTGGTTCATGGAGGTAGTGGGAATTTTGCGGGCCAAGTTCCCTGAAGCGAAGTTCGGCTGGCCGGGCGTATCGCCAGGGGTCAATATGACAGGCATGCGCTTCGACAGCCAGGCCTTCCTCGCAAATGCCGGGAACATCATCGGACAGGCCGATTGGATCGGATGCCATTGTTATTGGACAAATGAGAGCGAAATGATGTCACCTGATGGGGGATTGGGCTATCAATTCTTCCGTGAACAATGGCCTGATAAGCTGGTGCTCATCACCGAATTCAGCAACCCGGCCCCCCATGTTGCGACGAGCACCAAAGGCCAACAGTACGTTAAATACTATCGCCACCTACGTGATCAGGCCGGGGTCGGGGCGGCTTTTGCGTTTGTCTCGTCTGCACCAACCAGCTTCCAGAATGAAGTGTGGCGGGATGAGCTTGGTAACTTGACTCCGATTGCAGGTATTGTTGGTGAACGGGATTTCTAAGTAAACACCGGAGAGGATTGTAAACCATGCCAGAATTGTTAAATAACCCTGGCTTTGAAGGCAATTTCCGTATCTGGAATGGCGTTGAGCAGATTAATTTATCTGAGGGATGGCTGCCATTTTGGGTAGCGCAACAAAGCAGTGATGCACAGTGGAAAAACCGGCGACCCATTTATCGCCCGGTGGCAGTAGCAACTGCGCCTGCGCGGGTACGGAGCGGTCAGGCTGCCCAGATGTACTACACAAGCTGGGCAACCCACACCGCCGGGATGATGCAGAAGGTTAACGTGACACCCGGTCAGCGGCTCAGGCTGTCTGCTTACGGACATGCCTGGAGCACCGACCAGGATTCGACCACCAGCACCGATCCAGGTGATGTGCGATTGAAAATCGGCATTGATCCGACCGGGAGCTTGAATCCCTTCTCAGCATCCGTTGTGTGGTCTGTAGAGAAAGCAGTCTACGACAGCTATGATGACGGCTTTGTGGTTGAAGCATTGGCTGCCGGTGCGGTTGTCTCAGTCTTTGTTATGAGCAGTGTGCAATCGCCTAAGAAACACAACGATATCTTCTGGGACGATATCTCTCTTCAGGAAGTATCAGCAGCCGGAGAGCCTATTACCCAGGGTTTGCTCCTATCATTGGAGAGTCAGACCCGGCAGGTCAACCAGCCTGTCCAGGTAAAGGTGACCTACGCCTATCCCGTCACGAATGTTCACCTGAATGTGAGCGGCCCTACCGGGGGAGTCGAGGTGACTCCTCAGGGTATCCAATCAGGAGTCGGGCAGGGCTATATGTGGAGCTGGTCTTTCACCCCTCAAGTTGAAGGCCCTTATACGGCAACTTTCAGCGCGGATGGGATAGAGGCGAAGAGTTCAAAGATCAGTATCTCCAGTACAGCGACTACTCCCTCCCCATCAACTCCGACCAGTCCATCAACGAGAGGCCGCCCACGTTCACAATATTCACGTACCTATATCCTGCTGCCAGCAGATGCCGGGAAAGATTGGTTGCAGGCTGTCGTGGATAGCGGGGTCTTAACTCAATACCGTTGGACGGTTGGGTTCAGCGCTGACGATGCGGGCATCGGTGATCTGGATGACCGGACGGTGATCATCATTAATCCTTCCGCCTGGCCCGATCCTATCGAAGCCTGGTTTGGACTCTGGTATCCAGGTGTAAAGGTTCACCCAGTCAATGCGTCATCGCCTGAAACGCTCCGGGTCATTCTGCAATCTTTATCATAAGCAGAAATACAAGCACTCAGAAAAAAAAACATAAAACCACCCTCTAGAGGGTGGTTTTATGTTTTATTCTGCTGCCAGAAGGTCAATCTCTGAAACGTAGATTTTATAGGCGTGGCCTGAGGCGTAGAAGCTGATCTGAAGCAGTTCAACCGGTCGCTGATCGTCCGGCAGCAAAGTCATCAGGTTGCCCGATTCGAAGGTAAACCAGCTATGCCCGTTGATTCGCTGGTGCGGAGAACGGCAAGTAGGACATTGCAGGGGCAATTCTAATTCCGGTTGATGGGCAGCATAGAATCCCTGGATAAACACACGCTCGGTTTCTTCCTCGTCCAGGTAGACCATCCGAACCATCATCGGACATTCGCTGCCCGCCACCCCACAGGTAGAGAGCGACTGCTCATCCACATAAAATGTGGCCCGTAGTTCAAGGTAAGAATACTGGCTGACATCTGTATTCAGGAATTGCACCAGCCCGGTTTCCCCATGCCCAAGGCTGGTATCAGGCCAGTTTCCCTGTGAGCGGTCAATGACAACTACAGGACGACCAGCGGTAATTGCGTTGGAGGCTGTTCCAGGCGGCTCACGGTCGTTGTAAAAGCTCCAGCCTATCTCATAGGATTCCTGGAAGTGCGGGTTTTCCATCAAGGAAATCTCCGGCTTCGATTTGATCAATTCGTCGTCTTCCAGGCTGGCAATAATTTGTGCTGGCCCTCTAAGTGACTTTTGCTCTCCGCTTCCCAGGTGCGTGACGGTTGCTCTGCCCGTTCGGGTTGTGATGGTTGTGCTCTGCTCGACCGTTTTGAATATGTATAAGCCTTCTTGATTGATTCCTGCCAGGGCTTGTGGGGAGGTGACCTCTATCTCGGCCTTTCGTTCAGTTTGCAGCATCAGTAATTCGACATGGCCTTTTGCGCTGTGGATTATAATATGATAAGGCGATTTGTTTGGGCCAAAGCGTGGAGATCGAGCCTCTTCGATAGATATCCTGCTATCTGGAAATAAGGTCAGTGAAGCAATGATATCCTGGCTGCGCGGGTCAACAAAAGTCAGGTTGGCTTGAGAGTTTGTATCGGTCAGGACAATTACCCCAGGCTCCAGATCATCGCGGCGGTCGGTTACGGCAATCGGCTCACCCGTGTTGGGGAGGATCAGGCTGGCCGTACCCCGAGCTGACGTGAGCTGGATGACCATGTCAATCTGGGATTGGAAGACAAACCATTGGGCAACGTAAAACACGCCGCCACACATAAGCAAGAATACGGCAAAACCAGAAAGCAAAATTCGCCAGGCGCGGCGTTCAGGTGATTGGCTCATAAATGGATCAAGCTAACTAAAGAAGAAATATCGAATCTGAAAATCGGTGAATTCGCCGGTGGCGTCTCCCCAGGTCACATCAACTTCGGTGACTCTAGCACCTGGGGGACCAACATGCAGATCTTCAAGAAACTCATCAAGAGCAATTTTTCCACCTTCGGCGATTACTTCTACCGTTCCTTCTGATTGGTTGCGCACCCAGCCGGTGAGACTGCGCAGACGAGCTTTATCCAGGGTAAAAGCACGGAAGCTCACCCCCTGAACCCTTCCATGAACGATGGCGTGTAATCGGAGGATGTCATTCTCCACCGAGTTCTCTGTCATGCTAGTTCACTGACTCCTGGTTGGATGATTCGTCGTCCATCACCGGTGGCAGTCGCTGCTGTGTGCGCGGCCCATCTGCCAGATCGGTGTCCGGTTGTGATGGCTGTGGAGATAAGAAGAGAAATACCAACCCCAGACTGGCAATCCATACGAGTATCCAGGGAAGTAGATTCATCTCTTTCTGAGACGAACGTGATGCTTCACGGATGAGATCATTGTGCCACTGCTCTTCTAGCTGATCGAGCGAGATACCGAGCGCTAAATCTACAGCGCCAGAGCACGACAATCCATCAGCATAGCCATCCATAATAGCCCCGATCTGCGACTGGCCGTAGCGATCGTCAATATAGCGCACGATGCTCTCGCTTTGCGCATAAGCCAGTGCCGCATCATATGGGGAAAAACCGCTGAAATCGCGGCTGCATAATCTTTCCATAGACAGAACAACGCCATCCCCAATTGCATCGTCCAGTACCTCGTGAAGGGTTGGATCGGGTTCTGAGGAACTATTAAGGGCCAATCCCTCGTTGAACCAGCCCGGCACGTTAGCCCCGGCAGCCTCATAGACAACCAGATGGGTAATCTCATGAGGGACATCCCGCTGGAGCGTGACCATCAGTTCTGGCCCAGGCGAGGCAGCAACCAACGCCGTGTGCTGGTCGGGTATAGCAAAGGCGGCTACCCAATCTTGAACCTGCAACTGGTGTATACGCAAGGCATTAGCCAACTGGGCCAATTCCGGATAGACGTATATATGTAGATCGTCGGTAGTCGTAACGCCTAATTTCCGGTCGATGTTGGACAGTGCCGACGCTGCAATGCTCAATGCAGCCTGGCTGACCATCTCATCTGTCCCATCAGTATACACCAGGATATTATCTTGCCGGGCAACCGACCATGTCCAGGGAACGCTGGTATCTTCATAATACAGAGTTTGTTCGGGTGAGCGATATTCAGTTCCCTGGGTATCCTGGAAATCCCAGTGATAGGTTAATTCCCCAAATGGAGGAGCCTGAATATCCCCGATTGGCACTACTTTTTGAAGTGTAATGGTGATACCTTGGGCAGAGACTGGCACTGATTGTGTGTAGATATCGCGGTTATTAAACTGAATGGCAAGGCGCGCGCCGGTGAGCGGTGACGCAGCCGTAGCGCTCACGTCGAAAATAAGACTCTCACCATACTTGATCATGACATCTTGCTTAATGTCAAGCAGCTCTGATTGATAGGCCAGGGCAGTCTGTGGAATCAAGGCCATCAAGCAGATTATAAATAAGATAACAAGCGTACGTTTTGCCATATAACAACCGTGACTGCCTGGCTCCCGGTAAGATCGACTTCCCAGCCTAAACAAGATTAGATATCCAGCAGGTCTAAGTCGATATCCGGGTCATCTTCATCGGGATCGATCAGGGATGCGAGCTGAGCCATGCTGAGAGCATCCTCAATCATTTCGAGTAAATCTTCATCATCCTCGATGTCCTCAAGCGCATACAAGGCACTGGTAGCCGCCTGCCCACCGATTTCACCCAGTGACCAGATTGCCATTGCCTTGATCTCCTCGTCCATCTCCTGGGTGAGTTCAATCAAACGAGGAACGGCCTCTTTCAAACTCATTTCCCCGGCGGCGCGGACCGATTCAAATCGGAATTCCGAATTGTCATTATCAAGCCCGCGCAAAATCTGGTCTTTCCATCGCTTATCGCAACTGCGCCCCATCGCAAGCATAGCGCTGATGCGCATTTTATGTTCATCATGCTTTGATGCCGCGTCGATCAGGGCTGGCACATCCGCGTGGCCAGAGAAGCCAATTCCTTCCAGGGCACGACGCCGAACCTCCAGCGGCTCCTTATCTGACCGGTGTGACTTGAGTAAGGCTTCTACGACGGTATTCAGGTCAGCCTCGCTGATGTCCTCGATCTCCCCTAGCCAGACATAACGCCCCAGACCGCTTGCCGCCGCTGCTCGAACCTCAGCCACCGGATCATTATGGAGCAGTCCTATCAGGCGATGCATCACAGCGGTCTTTTCTTCCGTCCACAAGGTCTTGATCGCGAACTTCCGCACCTCTGCGTCTTCATCTTCCAGGGCAAATTTGGCGACATCAGCGTAATCCATCTCAAAGCTGATTTCGCTGGTTTCATACATCCGTGCCAGCAAGAGCCGCCGCCGCTCAACCGGGATGGTATTCCATGCCGCTTTCAGGGCTGACATCTCTTCGGCTAGTGGCTCCGAAAGACGATACATCACCGCCGCCCGAATTGGTGCGTCCTTGTCCTGTAGATTTTTGATTATTTTGTCAAAAGTCTCGTCTTGCATCATGGGGTTATTAAGGGATCGACAATATCCAAATATACAAAAACAATCATGGCGGTTAGCAAAACCGCAAATCCTATCAGGTGAACAATCGCCTCACGCTGCGGGTCGACCCGCCTACCCCGGACGTATTCGACCAGGATAAACAGAATGCGCCCACCGTCTAACGCCGGGAGTGGCAGCAGATTGGTGATTCCCAGTGCAATGCTGATAAATGCCGTAAGCTGAACAACCGGCCACAGCGCACTTTGATCGATAGAGCTTTCGATTGCTTGCCCACCGAGCTGGCTGATCCCAATCGGGCTAACCGGGCGCAGATAGCGTGCTGGCACCTGCTGTTGAATAACTGCCGCAGGGATATCAATAAATGCCCTCAGGACCGCCATCATTTCCTTTACCGCAAGATCAACCGCTTCAAACAATCCATGTTTTACTACAATCACGCCGGTTGTGCTGATAGTGATCCCGGTTGGCCCCTGGCCTTCAGGCCATTCTGAACGCGGGGTCAAAGTGGTTTCGAGTGTTTCACCACCGCGATCAATGGTAAGCGTAATGGGCTCCCCAGTATGGCTGAAGATGTAGCTGGTCAGCGTGGTACTTTGATCAATAAATGTATCGTCCGCATAGGTAACCACATCGTCGGGTAACAAGCCTGCTGCCTGTGCGGGACTATCATCTTCAACCACATTGATTAATGCTCCTGGCAGTGGCTCAGGTGCACCGATCATGAACATGGCAACCAACAGAAAGAAGGCAAGTATAACATTAGCACCAGGACCGGCCACCAACACAAATAAACGGGCGAGCTTGGGCGCAGCGCCAAATCCGCCAGGGACCAATGGATCATCCTCACCCGCCGGTTTCATAAAGCCACCCAACGGAATCCAGTTCAACGTGAACTTGGTTCCGCCTTGCTCAAACAGTGTCACGATCCGGGGCGGATAACCTATGCCGAACTCTTCGACCGTGATCCCACTCCACCGGGCCGCTAAAAAGTGACCCAACTCGTGAAAGAAGATCAACGGGCCGATCACCAGGAAAAAGCCTAATATTGCAAATCCAGTTCCATTAAACATAAATTAACCTGATCTAATCTATATTCCACCTATACCTAGGGTGATTATACCGGGCAAAAATGTCACCGCCCACCCTGGGACATAAGGCTATAACAGTTTTGTCGGGCCACCAACCCCCGCGATAAGTATCTCCTGGACGAAATCTACAGCGGCCAGTTTTGCCTGAATCTGGTCTTTGTATTCCGCCAATGTGATCATATGAACATTCGGCCCGGCATCAATCGTAAAACAGACCGGCAGCCCTTCCGACCGCCAGTTCCTCGCCGCCTCAATCAGTTCCAAAGTACCCGGCAGCCAGTATATCAGTGCCGGTTGAGAGGTCATCATGACGGCATGCATCATCAGCGTATCATGTTCTACGACCTCAGCCAGGGCGTCGAAATCCCGTGCAAGGATAGCCTGGCGGCAGATGTCAATCCGTCGGGGCGCGTCAGCCACCCGCCCAACCTGAAGGGGTGAAGTTCCTGCCAGTTGATTCCCCCCGGTTGATCCGGTTTCCTTGTGTTCTTTACTAATGACGGCTACCAGGTCAACCAGGTTCCAATGATCGGGCGGGGCGATGGTTTCAGCATAAGACGATTCGTGATCGGAGCCCGCATACCATTCGACAAATCCGCCCGGTATCGACCG
>JBNKDD010000012.1:0-44271 GCA_050288085.1 Anaerolineae bacterium | reverse complement strand
CAATCGTTGGTACCACTATCGCCAATTCGGTTGGATATGCCTATGCGCTGAAGTACCAGAAAAGCAGCTCTGTTGTTGCCAGTTTCTTCGGAGATGGTGGGGCAGACGAAGGTGTCTTTTACGAGAGCATGAACTTCGCCGCGTTGAAGCAATTGCCCATTATTTTTATCTGCGAGAATAATTCCTACGCGATCCACACCCATCAGAGCAAACGCCAGAAAAACACAAATGTCTGGGAAAAGGCACAGGTATTAGGCGTACCCTCCGAGCGGATTGAACAGGAAGATGTGCTTGATATTTATGGACGGGTCAAGGCGGCGGTGGATGCCTTACGCTCCGGGCAGCCCGGCCCATTCTTATTTGAGTGCATGACATATCGCTGGATGGAGCATGTTGGCCCAGGGGAAGACTATCATCTAGGGTATCGAGACAAATCTGAGGCCGCTCCCTGGGTAGAAAATGACCAGGTCAAGCAGGTTGGAGCAATGCTCGATTCTGAAGAACGGCAGAAGATCGAACAGGAAGTGGAAGCTGAGATCAGTGCGGCGGTCGCGTTTGCGGAAGAAAGCCCCTTCCCGGAACCGTCCGAGCTATATACCCACGTCTTCAAGGAAACGTGATATGGAACGAACTCTTTCATATGTAGAAGCTTTGCGCGAAGCTACCGACCAGGAAATGGAAAGAGATGAATCGGTTATCATCTTTGGCTTAGATGTAGACGATCCTAAAGCTATCCAGGGGACAACACGCGGGCTGCTGGAAAAGTACGGCGCTGACCGTGTGTTCGGGACTCCCTTATCAGAAGATGCTATGACGGGTGCTGCCATCGGGATGGCATTGGCCGGGATGCGTCCCATCCATGTCCATATCCGTATGGATTTTATTATGCTTGCCATGAACCAACTGGTGAACATTGCAGCCAAAAGCCATTATATGTACGGGGGACAGGTGCATGTTCCGCTTGTGGTTCGCTCTATGATCGGCAAAAGCTGGGGCCAGGGAGCGCAGCATTCACAGGGGTTGTATGCATTTCTGATGCACGTTCCCGGACTCAAAGTTGTTGCGCCGACAACCCCATTTGATGCGAAAGGCTGCCTGATCCAGGCTGTGCGCGATGATAATCCCGTCATGTATGTCGAGCATCGTATTTTACATTTTCAGCATGGCCCGGTTCCTGAAGAACTTTATACCGTCCCGGAGGGTAAGGCTCGCGTTACAGCAGAGGGTGACGATGTTACCCTGGTTGGTATTTCCTACATGCAGTTAGAATGTCAACGGGCCCGGTTTTACCTGGAAGATGTTGGTATCCAGGCTGAGGTGATCGACCCGATCTGGTTAAGCCCACTTGATATCGATACGATTGCCGATTCCGTCAGGAAAACGGGAAAGCTGATAGTGGTTGATAATGGCTGGACGACCTGCGGAGCTAGCGCCGAGATTGTCGCTTCAGTTGTAGAGCATTTACAGGGCGAACGTGATATCCAGGTGCACCGGATGGGTTTTGCGCCGACGACCTGCCCCCCTACTCCCCCACTGGAAAATCTTTTCTACCCCAATGGCCGAACCATTGCGGCGGCTGCCCATAAACTGGTTACCGGGCGCGGCGATTGGATGCCAGAGGAGCGGGAGGATTTAAAGGAAATCGAATTTAAGGGGCCTTTCTGACAATGACTTACGAAAATTTAGACTGGCCGTTGATGCGGGGCAATGTTACCCGGCACGATCTCGATGCGGTAATTGACCATCTTCAATATGATGATCCGATCCTCACTCAATCTCATCATGTGCGTGACTTTGAGCAAGCGTGGTCTGATTGGCTGGGTGTTTCTCACAGCGTATTTGTCAATTCTGGCTCTTCAGCAAACCTCCTGACCCTGGCTGCTCTCAAACATACCGCTGGGAAAGGCGAGGTCATTGTCCCAACCTTAACCTGGGTTTCGGATATTGCGTCTGTTATTCAGAATGACTTTGATCCGATCTTCGTCGATATCAACCCGCGTACACTGGGAATGGATACAGAGCAGGTTCTTCAGAAGATCACGCGCCGGACAAAAGCTGTATTCCTGACTCACATCCTGGGCTACAATGCCTTGACGCAGGAGTTGATCGATGGGTTGGAAGCACGCGGTATCCCGCTTATTGAGGATGCCTGCGAGTCTCATGGAGCGACTTTCCAGGGGCAAAAGGTAGGGACGTTCGGTCTAATGTCCAATTTCTCTTTTTACTATGCCCATCATATGTCAACCATTGAAGGGGGCATGATCTCGACAAATGATCCGGATTTGTACGAGATGCTGCGTATGCTGCGTTCTCATGGTATGGTTCGTGAAGCTACTTCCAGCAGCTTGAAACAATCATACTGGGACAGTCACCCTGATTTAAATCCCGACTTTATCTTTGCTTTTCCTGCCTACAATGTGCGGAGCACAGAGATCAACGCTCTCATTGGTAAACAACAGCTTACACGGCTTGAAGATAACAACCAGGTACGGACAGAGAATCTTAAAATTTTCCTGGATAATCTCGATCCTGATCGCTATTTTACAGATTTCGCGATTGAAGGCAGTTGCAATTACGCCTTTACATTGGTGCTGAATCTCCCTGATGACAACTTCCGTGACAGGGTTATGGAGACACTTCGCCAGCACAAAGTCGAATTCCGCCGGGGGACCTCTGGCGGTGGTAATCAACTCCGGCAGCCGTACCTAAAAAAGATTGTTGGCGAAGAGGAATATAAGAAATATCCGAAAGTTGATCACATCCACTTTTACGGGTTCTATATTGGCAACTACCCTGATTTGGAAAAAGAAAAGATTCTGAAGTTGTGCGCGATTTTGAACGACATGCCTGCGTGATGCTTACATAGGAAGAACTGGGATGACGACTAAAACAAAACTCGATCTGGTGCTGGTGAACCCGGCAAATCAGAAGAAGATATACCAATCATTAAGCTCATCGCTTACCGCAATCGAGAATCCGGTTTGGGCCGGATTGATGGCTACCTTTGTTGAAAAGAAGGGATTCTCGGTTGAGATCATTGACGCCACCGCCTTGAACCTGGGACCAGAGGAAGTCGCCGATCAAATCGCCTATCTCAATCCGGTACTGACCGCTGTAGTCGTTTACGGCCATCAACCCTCTGCTTCTACGCAGGTCATGCCGGGTGCCAGTGCCGTCTGCTCGGCGATTAAACGTAACATACCCGAAGCCAGGGTGATTCTCGTGGGGGGGCATGTCGCTGCCTTACCAGAACGTACACTGCGAGAAGAAGATGCTGATTATGTCGCCTCCGGTGAGGGTCTTTACACGCTGGTCGAACTCCTACAGGCGCTTAAATCACAGGCTGCAGACCTCAGTAAAGTACATGATTTGTGGTACTGGGAAGGCGATCAGGTCCGTATGACGGCTCCAGCTCCGCTGCTGCAAAATCTTGATGAAGAAATGACAGGCATCCCCTGGAATAAACTTCCGATGGATAAGTATCGGGCACATAACTGGCACTGCTTTGACGGGTTACAACGCCAGCCCTATGCCTCGATTTATACGACCCTGGGATGCCCATACCACTGTAATTTTTGCTGCATTCAAGCGCCCTTTAAGAGTGGCGAAAAAGTTGTAGGAATAAAAGAGAGCGTAAACAGCTATCGCTTCTGGAGTCCCCAGACGATTATTGAGCAAATCGACACCCTGGTGACTGAATACGGCGTGCGCAATATTAAGTTCGCCGATGAGATGTTTGTCCTTAACAAAAGGCATATCAATGCTATTTGTGATCTGATCATCGAGCGCGGATATGATTTGAATATCTGGGCTTATACACGGGTCGATACGATCAAAGATGGCATGCTTGAGAAGCTGAAACGTGCCGGAATCAACTGGCTGGCATTCGGCTTTGAAGCCGGTAATGACCATGTACGCGGTGATGCCCAGAAGGGCGTTGACCAGGACGACATCTACAAAATTGTTGAAGAGGTCAGGAAAGCCGGAGTCTATATCATTGGAAATTATATCTTTGGTTTGCCCGAAGATAATATGCAGACCATGCAAGAGACGCTCGATATGGCGGTAGAATTAAACTGTGAGTTTGCGAACTTCTACAGCGCGATGGCTTATCCGGGATCAGAACTCTACCGCATCGCTCAGGTTGAGAGGTGGCAACTGCCGGAAACCTGGTCTGGTTATTCTCAGCATTCAATAGATACGCTGCCACTACCGACCAAGTACCTTTCTGCCGCCGAGGTCCTTCGTTTCCGAGATCAGGCTTTTCAGACTTATTTCACCAATGACCGCTATCTGGATATGGTTGCCGGTAAGTTCGGATTAGAAACCGCCGACCATATTAAAGAAATGACATCTGTGAAGCTTGAGCGCTGGTACGATTCTCAATGAGTTGGGCATGATCCTTCAATAGCAAAAATTACCCGTTCAGGTGTTCAAAACGAGGCTTTAGTTGAACGAGTTCGATAAAGACCGGGAGCCAATCGAGCCCGCAACCGAGGAGAAGGTCGATCCGATAAGCGAGCAACCGCCAAAATGGTATGACCTCGAACAAATCCTAACCGGATTCAAAGATTGCCCGGAGAAACAGCAGTTAATCATCTTACTCGCTGTGATGGGCATCATTGGTCTGTTCCTGGGGTTGCTGCAACCCAACTTGCAATTAGCCGTCGAGCAAGGACAGGTGCTTGCCGGTACTGTCAGCTACCCACCGGACAACCCGTATTATATGTATCAGGTGAATGCCTGGAATCTCTGGGGACAATTGGCTGGGTTGGGATTGTATTTAGGACTATCCGAACTTGTTGTTTCACTCATTTTTTCGGGTCTGGCCGGGATCATCTTTTTCTGGGGGGCAGGGCTGTGGGCCTTCACTTTCAGCAAGGACATCAGAATAGCTGTTTTAACCCCTTTGTTTCTGAAATTTATTCATGACACATTGCGATTTGAATTTGGCGGTTGGGCTTTCAATTATCCTATCATGCTGATGGGACACCCACATACTTATGGCATGCTGGGTTTCTTATTCGTTTTCCTGGTCTACCCCCTGATCGCGAACGACCGGTATAAATGGGCCTTTTTCTTATTAGGGATGATCCCGGCTTTTCATCTCTCACTTGGCTTCTGGGCTGCCCTGTCGGTATTCGCGGCCATGTTATGGGATTGGAAAAAGCTGGTCAGCAACCTGAAATACGTCTTGATTGGTTATGGGCTGTGTGTAGTCAGCTTCCTATGGCAGCGGCTAGCATATCCGATAGACCGGTTGGAATCGTCTGTTGCGGCTACCTATCTTGATCCTTATCTGGCCTACTGGGATGGTCATCGCTATGGGCCATTGCTGTTTCCTGCTTTTGGGATCATCGTCGTAGCGAGTGTTGTGCTGGTCGGTGTGATGGGGCTGCTGCTGCCAAAGCTGAATCTATCAAAGGGGGAGAAATTCCTCTTACGTAGTGTGGTGATCATCACCGGCATGGCGGTAGGCGCTACGCTGGTTTCCCAGCTTCCACTGCCTTATGTAAACAAAATCTCAGTCCTGCTGCCTTCACGGTTTCTGAATATCATTTCCCTCAGCTATGTCCCAATCTTTCTTGGGCTGATGTGGCAGTATCGTGAAGCGCCAGAGATGAGGCTGATTCTACCGCTCAGTTTACTGATCCTTGCGCTGTTCTACATCAATGTACTCCCACCATTTTGGACCGGGATTATGTTGATCATATACAGCCTCGTTCTGCCCCTGGTCATCATTAAACGCCGTAAGTTCCAGATCCGAACGCTGACTCTCTTCTTCGTAGCCTATGTAGCGTTCGTTACCTTGATCTTCTGGGGCATTGAGATACTTGATAAGGCTGTGATTAACCTGTTAACATTTATTGTTGCTTCTGGCCTGATCATTTTCTGGAAACGCACAGCTATTATAGAGAAAAAACGAACATCCCTTAATTTGAAGTTTGGGCGTGTTTCGGAATTCACTACTTTGCTGAGTCTGGTTGTGATCGCAGGGGCTGTTATTTGGGGGATCACCGAATCATTCAAGGAAAGACTACCTGCAATTTACCCAGTACAATATGATCCGGTTTTGGAAAAGGTCTCTGAGGGTGAGGGCTTGCTGTTGATATCGTCGGACGATCAGCGATATTTGCAGCTTCGTACAGGCCGTGCCGTGTTAATGGAACCCGGTGCACTGGATATGCTTCCGTATTCGGTTAGCTCTGCCCCGGCAGTAGCGCGTATTCTGGATGATATCTACGGGATTGACTATTTTAATCCACCAGTTGAAACCCGGCATAAAGGCTATCTGGCTCCGCTTGATTCAGTCCAGGAACTGTGGGCGGCCCGAACTTCAGAAGAATGGAGCGATCTTGCACAGCAGTATGGTTTCACACAGGTATTGACATCCGCAGATTGGGAGCTTCAACTTCCTGTCGTGATCCGTGACGATGACACGGCCTTATACGAGATTCAATAGCCTGTTGTTTGAGGAATCAGTATCTGTTTTTATACTTGAAACGAGGTTTTAATTGAACGAGTTCGATAAAGATCAAGAACCGGTAGAGCCTGTAGGTGAAGAAAAGTTCGATTCGGCAGGCTATTCAACGCCAAAATGGTATGACCCCAAACAAATCCTGACCGGATTCAAAGATTGCCCGGAGAAACAGCAGTGGTTTATTTTGCTCGTTGTGACGGGCATCATTGGTCTGTTCCTGGGATTATTACAGCCCAACTTGCAATTAGCCGTCGAGCAAGGACAGGTGCTTGCCGGGACTGTCAGTTACCCACCGGACAACCCATATTATATGTATCAGGTGAATGCCTGGAATCTCTGGGGACAATTGGCTGGGTTAGGATTGTATTTAGGACTATCCGAACTTGTTGTTTCACTCATTTTTTCGGGCCTGGCCGGGGTTATCTTTTTCTGGGGAGCGGGGCTGTGGGGGCTCACTTTCAGCAAGGATGTCAGGATTGCCATCTTAACCCCTTTGTTTCTAATGTCTATGCAGTATACGCTGCAATTAATATTTGGTGGTTGGGCTTTCAATTATCCCATCATGTTGATGGGACATCCCCACACCTATGGCATGCTGGGTTTCTTATTCGTTTTTCTGGTCTACCCCCTGATCGCGAACGACCGGTATAAATGGGCCTTTT
The DNA here is from genome assembly GCA_050288085.1 of Anaerolineae bacterium. Lineage (GTDB taxonomy): Bacteria > Chloroflexota > Anaerolineae > Aggregatilineales > UBA3940 > JBNKDD01. Next base: position 37,128 of record JBNKDD010000012.1, on the reverse strand, counting down.
TCTTGTTAGGGATGATCCCGGCTTTTCATCTCTCACTTGGATTCTGGGCTGCCCTGTCGGTATTCGCGGCCATGTTATGGGATTGGAAAAAGCTGGTCAGCAACCTGAAATACGTCTTGATTGGTTATGGGCTGTGTGTAGTCAGCTTCCTATGGCAGCGGCTAGCATATCCGATAGACCGGTTGGAATCGTCTGTTGCGGCTACCTATCTTGATCCTTATCTGGCCTACTGGGATGGTCATCGCTATGGGCCATTGCTGTTTCCTGCTTTTGGGATCATCGTCGTAGCGAGTGTTGTGCTGGTCGGTGTGATGGGGCTGCTGCTGCCAAAACTGAATCTATCAAAAGGGGAGAAATTCCTCTTACGCAGTGTGGTGATCATCACCGGCATGGCGGTAGGCGCTACACTGGTTTCCCAGCTTCCACTGCCTTATGTAAATGAAATTTCAGTGCTGCTGCCTTCACGCTTTTTGAATATCATTTCCCTCAGCTATGTCCCGATCTTTCTAGGGCTGATGTGGCAGTATCGCAACACGGCATCGATCCAATTGATTCTGCCGTTCAGCTTAGTGGCCCTTTCACTGCCTTACATCCATGTGATCCCACCATTTTGGACCGGGATTATGTTGATCATATACAGCCTCGTTCTGCCCCTGGTCATTATCAAACAGGGTGAATACCCTTTCTGGATCATGCTTCTCTTTTTTGTGGCCTATGCAGCGTTTGATACCTTGATCTTCTGGGGCATTGAATTGCTGAACATAGCGCCTCTCAGTCTATTAATATTTGTCATTGCTTCCGGCCTGATCATCTTCTGGAGACGTTCGGCTGCCGCAGAGAAAGAACAGACATCCGTTAATGTGATAGTCGGACGCGCTTCAGAGATCATAACAATCTTGAGTCTGATCGTGATCGGGGGAGCCATTATCGTTTGGGTCGTCAATTCGTTCGAGGAGGAAAGACTACCTGCAATTTACCCGACGCAATTCGATCCGGTCTTGGAAAAGGTCTCGGAGGGTGAGGGCTTGCTGCTGATATCGTCGGACGATCAGCGCTATTTGCAGCTTCGTACAGGCCGTGCGGTGTTAATGGAGCCTGGCGCGCTGGATATGCTCCCGTATTCGGTCAGTTCTGCCCCGGCAGTAGCGCATATTCTGGATGATATCTACGGGGTTGACTATTTTAACCCGCCGGTCGAAACCCGGCATAAAGGCTATCTGGCCCCGCTTGATTCAGTCCAGGAATTGTGGGCGGAGCGAACCCCAGAAGAGTGGAACGCTCTTGCACAGCAGTATGGTTTCACACAGGTATTGACATCCGCAGACTGGGAGCTTCAGCTACCTGTCGTGATTCGTGGCGACAAAATGGCCTTATATGAGATCCCTTAGCCAGTTCTCAGCGCTCATCACTGAGCTTTATGCTTATCCTCTCGTTGCTGAATAGGCAGGTTCTGGCTCTCGAAACCATAGGTATGTTTGATAATGTAGTTTGGACGGCGCTTTGACTCAACGAAAATTGAATTGATATACAGCCCCAGAAACCCAATTGAGAGCAGCTGTACGCCGCCGAGAAATAACATAGCGACCATGATCGCCGTCCAGCCGGGGAGGTTTCGCCCGCGGAGTTTCTCAATCAGAGTATGAATTAAAACACCAAAAGCAGAGAGTGAAGTCAGTAAACCTAATAGCGTTGATAATTGTAAAGGGATATCCGAAAAAGAGATCAGGGCTGAGGTCAGGAAATGTCGTATTACCTGAGGGTCTAAAAGCGGAAATTTAGTTTTTCCTGCAAATCGTGCCTCTCGATGATAATGAATGGTGACCTGATTAAATCCAATCCACTGCACCAATCCCCGTATATAAGGGTTTTTTTCTCTAAACGTGATGAGGTGATTCACGGCTCGCCGCGAAAGCAGTTTAAAATCGCCGACTTCAATTTGTAGTTCAATATCTGAAAATCTTCTCAAAATTCTGTATCCCAGTTGAGTAACCCATAACTTGAGTTGAGACTCTCCGGCACGCGATAGGCGGGCTGTATGCACAACATCAACTTCCTCTCCCTCTCGCCATACTTGTAGTAATTCAGGGATAACCTCCGGCGGGTCTTGGAGGTCAGCATCCATATAAACAACAAGATCGCCTGATGAGTATTCCATCCCGGCCAACACGCAGGGTGCAACGCCAAATGTTCGAGACATCGTCAAGATTTTTATGTCGTCATTTCCCTGTGCTGCATCGAGAAGTATTTTCTCGGATCGATCAGTTGATAGGTCATTTACAAAGATCAACTCGTGACTTTTTAAATGACCTTCTTTGCGCTCGTTTAGTAGAACCGTACGCAGCCGCCGGATTAGTTCCGGCAGGACAGCTTCTTCATTCTTAAACGAAAGCACGACTGATAGCTTTGGGGGGGATTTGACTTGAGCCACTTTTAGTATCCATCTTTCTTTTGCCAGATAGTGCAATATCAGTATTATGTCACATAAAAAGTTTTCAGCCTAAATCGGAACGCAGCGTATTATGTAAACGATAATGGGGCATGGTATTATTCCTGAAATACCCATTAAGGATAAGACCATGAAAAAACATATTCTTGTAACCGGTGCAGCAGGATATCTTGGCTCAATTTTATGCGAACATTTATTAAGGGACGGCTATCGGGTCACGGCAGTAGACTCGCTAATCTACAATCAGAATACGCTCTTTCATCTGTGCGCCAACCCGGAATTTGATTTTCAGAGAGGAGATGTCCGTGATGAGCAGCTAGTAACATCTCTCCTAAAAGATGTCGATGTTATCATTCCCCTGGCGGCGATAGTTGGTGGCCCAGCCTGTGATAGGAACCCCTGGCTGGCGCGGGCTGTGAACCTGGATGCTATCGCTTTAATCAACCGGCTGCGCAGCACCGATCAACTGATCGTTTTCCCCAACACTAACAGCGGTTATGGCACCAAGTCAGGCGAGCTTCATTGCACCGAAGATTCTCCTCTAGAGCCTATTTCTCTCTATGGGCGGACAAAGGTTGATGCAGAGTTATTGTTACTGGACAGCCCTAACACGATCACTCTGCGTTTAGCGACTGTTTTTGGCATGTCTCCCCGTCTGCGTCTGGACCTGTTGGTAAATCACTTTACCTATGCGGCAGTTACAGACGGTTATATCACGATTTTCGAAAAGGACTTTAAACGCAACTATATCCATATCCGTGATGTGGCCGATTGTTTCATCTACTGCGTTGAGCATGCCGAGCAAATGGTCGGGAAACCATATAACGTTGGGTTGGATGCAGCCAATCTTTCAAAAGAAGAGTTGGCTCTAAAAATCCAGGAATACGTACCCAAGTTTTATATTCACTTTGCACCGATTGGCAGTGATCCTGACAAGCGAAATTATCTGGTTTCCAACCAACGACTACGCGAAGCCGGGTTCGAGGCAAAGCGCTCCCTGGATGATGGTATTCAAGAATTGTTAAAAGGGTATCGTATGTTTGGGCGTGGACAGTTCAAGAATGTATAAATTGTCCGAGGCGATGATCTTAGCCGGTGGACCTGGAACCAGGTTGCGCTCGGTAGTTTCCGATGTTCCAAAAGTATTGGCGAGGGTTAACGGAAGGCCCTTTATCACCTATCTGCTGGATCAGGTAGCAGCCACCGAAATCAGAAAGGTGGTACTCTGTACGGGGTATATGGGATCAACAATTCAAGATGAACTCGGAGATACCTACCACAACCTGAAACTTGAATACTCCCAGGAAACGACCCGGTTAGATACTGCCGGGGCCTTACGGTTAGCCCTCTCTTTGCTCCAATCAGATGTTGCGCTGGTGATGAATGGAGACTCCATTTACCTGACCGACCTGGAAGCCTTCTGGCAGTGGCATCAAGCCCGCGAAGCAAAGGCTTCCCTGTGTTTGACTCATGTTCCTGATATGAGCCGCTATGGTCAGATCAGAATCGAATCGAGCGGAGAAGTCATCAAGTTCGATGAAAAAGGTGCATCCGGTGGTTCTGGATGGATCAATGCGGGGATTTATCTTTTCGGGCGCGAGGTTCTACAGAGCATCCCTCCTGATCAGCCGATATCCCTCGAAAAGGAAGTCTTCCCGGATTGGATAGGCAAGGGACTGTATGGTTACAAGGGCAGCGGTCCGTTCCTTGATATTGGTACACCGGAGTCATATGCTGAGGCTGAAAAGTTCCTGGCATGACACAGACTGAACGCGAAAGATTCGCCATACTGGATCGTGATGGAACCATCATTGTTCATGAACATTACCTTTCTGATCCCGATAAGGTAAAGCTGCTGCCGGGTGCGGCTGATGGTTTGCGGAAGCTTAGAGCGCTTGGGCTGGGTCTAGTGGTAGTCACCAATCAATCTGCCATCGGGCGGGGTTATTTAGATGAACCCCGGTTGGCTCTGATTCATGAGCGGCTGAATCAACTGCTGCTTGCTGAGGGAATCCGGTTAGATGGAATCTACTATTGCCCGCATAGGCCAGAAGACAACTGTACATGTCGTAAGCCACGTACCGGGCTGATCCTTTCGGCCTCTTTATCACTTGGCTTTGAACCGTCTGACGGCTTTGTCATCGGGGATAATGAGTGCGATATCCTGCTGGGGCAGAATGTCAGGGCCACAACATTCCTGACCCGAACCGGTCATGGGGCAGAGATTGAAGCCAGGGGCACAGTTCAACCTGATTACATCGTCGATAATCTTTTCCAGGCGGCTCAGATCATTGAGCGTATCTTACAGAAATAGGCTGGGCCGGGGGGCGGAGGATGAGTGTGTTGAGTGAGTACCCTGTTGCAGCCAGTATAAGGTTCTATTATCAGGCGGATTACCCTTAGGCGGTAATTGACCATCTCAAAGTGACAAATGTCACTCACGATTCATTAGGGATTTCAATATACTGGAAAAATAGGCTCACTTTATTGACTGACATTTTTTTCTTTAACCCCCTTATTGTTACCTGGATGTGATGTCAGTCTATTGTTTTGTTAGTTGGGAGCTGAACTTCCCTATCCACACTCGACACAAACCATCAAGTGAGATCATGTATCTTCATTTGATGGATGTGCTTTGTTCTTTACATATACATATACCATTGTCAGGAGGTAAAAAGGTGAAAGGAGGTTACCATCATGCCAGGTAACTCTTCAGGGCGGAGCTTCTACGAGAAAGTCGTAGACAATACGCCCGGAGGTGAGAAGCTGGCGATGTGCTTGCAATGTGGCACCTGCGGCGGTTCATGTCCCTCCGCTGCAGATATGGATAGCACCCCCCGCCGTCTGTTTGCAATGATTCGGGCGGGTATGGAAGATGAAGTGCTAAATAGCAATACCTTCTGGTATTGCGTGTCATGCTACTACTGCACAGTACGCTGCCCCCAGGAAATTCCCATTACGGACATTATGTACACACTTAAGCGAATGGCGGTTGCCAGGGGGAAGTACAACGAGGCTTCTCATGCGCCCTTCTCAGATAGCTTTATCGGCTATGTGGAACAATATGGCCGCAGCTTCGAGTTCGGGTTGGTGACGCGATATCATCTCTTCCATCATCCGATCAACAGCATCGGAAAAAGTGGTCTGGGTATGCAAATGTTTTCCAAGGGCCGGCTCAAGCCCATGCCTGAGCGGATCCAAAACATGCCGCAGCTAACCGCTATCCTCAACGAGGCCAAGCGGATTGCAGCAGAGGAGGTATAACATGGATAACGATCAATATGCATACTACCCAGGCTGTTCACTGGGGGCGACCGCCCAGGCCTATGACGTATCCACAAAGGCAGTTGCAGATTTATTGGGTTTGAAGTTCGCGGAAGTTGATGATTGGAACTGCTGTGGTTCCAGTGAGTACTTCAGCCTGAATTCCATCCCGGCCTACAGCCTGGTGGCTCGTAACCTCTCCCTGGCTGCCCAGCAGTCCAGTGAGGTGGTAGCGCCTTGCAGTGCCTGTTTCCTGAACCTGCATAAGACCGACAAGTACATGGGCAAGCACCCGGAATTGAACGATAAGGTCAACCGGGCGTTGGCTGCCGGTGGCTTGAACTATGACCCCGGTTCGGTCCAGGTCCGCCACTTGCTAGATATGGTGGTGGAAGATGTAGGATTTGATGCCATCGGGGAAAAAGTCGCACAACCGCTCTCCGGTATACGTTTAGCCCCGTACTATGGCTGCCTGATTGTGCGGCCAGATTCAGACTCCGGCTATAACCCCGAATATCCCACTCACCTGGATACACTGCTCCAGGTACTTGGCGGCACGGTGGTGGACTTCCCCATGAAGACCCACTGCTGCGGCGGGCACATGACTCAGATCAGCGATGAGACCTCTTATGAACTGATCCGGCGGCTGCTCCACAATGCAACGGAATATCAAGCCGACGCGATTGTGACCATCTGCCCGATGTGCCAGCTCAATCTGGATGCTTATCAGCCCCAGGTTAACCGCATGTTCGGGACGAACTATAACATCCCGGTCCTTTACTTCACGCAGATGATGGCCTTGGCTTTCGGCTTAAGCGAAAAGCAGGCTGGGTTCGGCACAGAGATCGTGTCGGCAAAAGCTGCTCTCGCAAAAATTGGACAGGAAGTCGAAAAGCCCAAGAAAGAACGGCGTGATAAGAAGGCCCTGCCGATGCCGACCTTGAATGAGTGATGGAGGGACCTAACATGAGTGAAGAAAAAGTTGGCGTCTACGTCTGTCACTGCGGTCATAACATCGCCGGGACCGTGGACGTTGAATCTGTAGCAGAGTGGGCGGGCGATTTGCCCAATGTCGCTGTCGCACGCGACTACAAGTTCATGTGCTCCAGCCTGGGGCAAGAACTGATCGAAGAAGACATCAAAGAACAAGGCTTGACGCGCGTGGTGGTGGCGGCTTGCTCACCCCATATGCACGAACCAACTTTCCGGGCCGCCTGCCAACGCGCGGGCCTGAACCAATACCTGTTCGAGATGGCGAACATCCGCGAACATGCCAGTTGGGTTCACCCGGATGATATGGAAGCTGCGACCGATAAGGCCAAAGCGATTGTTTCCGGGGCGGTACGGCGGGCAGTTGAGCTGGAACCGCTTGAGCCGTTCATCGCCGAGATCAAGGAACCAACCCTGATCGTCGGTGGTGGTATTGCCGGGATCAATGCGGCATTGGAAATCGCCAATGCCGGTCATCCGGTTTACCTGGTCGAGCGTGAACCCAGCATCGGCGGACACATGGCCCAGTTTGATAAGACCTTCCCTACCCTGGACTGCTCCGCCTGTATCCTGACGCCCAAGATGTTCGACGTGGGTAATCACCCGAACATTACCATGATGACCTACAGCGAGGTCGAGCAAGTTGACGGTTATGTCGGTAACTTCACGGTGCGGGTGCGCAAACGCGCACGTCAGATCGATACCGAACTGTGCACCGGCTGCGGTGACTGCTGGGAACGCTGCCCGGCTAAAGTTGTCGATGATGTGTACGAGGCCGGTTTAGGTTATCGTACCGCCGTCTACCGGCCATTCCCACAGGCGGTTCCCAAGTATCCAGTCATTGACCGTGATGCCTGCATCTACTATCAGAAGGGGACCTGCAAAGCCTGTGAGAAGTTCTGCCCGACCGGAGCGATCTCCTTTGATCAGGAAGATGAAATTGTCGTCTTAGAAGTCGGCAATATCATTCTCTCGACGGGTTACGATCTGTTTGACTGCCGCCAGATTCCTCAGTATGGCTATGGGCGGTTGGCAAACGTGTTTACCAGCCTGGAATTTGAGCGGATGACCAATGCTTCCGGCCCAACCGGTGGCAAGGTTGTGCTGCGTGATGGTGTCACGTCACCCGAAAGCGTGGCGATTATCCATTGTGTGGGCAGCCGGGATAAGAACTATAATGCCTACTGCTCCAGCATCTGCTGTATGGCAGCCCTCAAATTTGCGCACCTGGTTAAAGAAAAACTCGATGCCGAGGTATACAGCTTCTACATCGACATGCGTACCCCCTCCAAGGACTATGAAGAGTTCTATAACCGTCTGATGGATGAGGGTGTTCAATTTGTCCGGGGCCGTGCTGCTGAAGTCACCGATGCCGCCCGCATGGAAGGCGAAGCCGGTAAGCTGATCGTCCAGGCGGAAGACACGCTAATCGGCAAACAGCGCCGTATCCCGGTTGACATGGTCATCCTGATGGGCGCGATGGTGCCGCGTCATGACGCAGTAGAAGTTTCTCACCAGTTTGGCATTGGCTGTTCGATGGCCGGGTTCTTCACCGAGCGCCATCCCAAACTTGACCCGGTTGCCACCATGTCAGATGGTGTGTTTATCGCCGGTGTCTGCCAGGGTCCCAAGGATATTCCTACGACCGTTGGACAGGGCGCTGCGGCAGCCGCTCGTGTCCTGACTTTGATCGGACAGGGTGAGGTTGAAGTTGAACCAATCCGTGCCCGAATCGACGAAGAGCGCTGCTCAGGCTGCCGCGTCTGCAATAACATGTGCCCCTATGACGCAATAGACTGGATTGACGACCTGGGCGTCAGCCGGGTGAATCCAGCCTTGTGCAAGGGGTGTGGTACGTGTGTGGCGGCTTGCCCTAGCCAGGTCATCGAAGGACAGCACTTTACTTTCGACTCGCTGATGTCCCAGATCGAAGGTGTCCTGTATGACGTGCGTGAGGGGGGAACCTACGTCGGGGCCGAGCCGGTTGCGGCTAAATAAGAGAGGGAGTTGCTGTAATGCATATCGACTACAATGAGATCAACCCCGCCTGGGGTGATCGGAGTCCCGTAATAGTCGGGTTCCTGTGCAACTGGTGCTCTTATCGCGCAGCCGACCTAGCCGGAACCAGCCGTTTTGGTTATCCGGCAACCCTGCGCGATATTCGCATTATGTGTACTGGGCGACTCGATCCGACGTTTGTGATCAAAGCGCTGCGTGAAGGTGCCGATGCCGTTCTGGTGATGGGCTGCCACCCTGGGCAGTGTCACTACGAATCTGGCAACTACAAGGCCATGCGCCGTATGGCTTTGCTGCGGCGCACGCTTGCCCAGATGGGTGTTCACCCTGACCGGGTCCAGCTAGGTTGGGCATCTGCCGCTGAAGGTGGCCCATTCACGGAGAAAGTCCTGGCAATCACCAAGCGTGTTGCCGAACTTGGCCCCTTAGAGTGGCGTGATACCATCCACGATCTACAAGAAGCGGAGGTGGTACATGGCTGATAAACCCAAACTTGCATTGTACTGGGCCTCCTCTTGTGGAGGCTGTGAGATCGCTGTTCTGGCCGTCCATGAGAAGATTCTGGAAGTGGCCGATGCCTTCGAGATCGTGCTCTGGCCGTGCGTGATGGACTTCAAGGTGAAGGACATCGAAGCTCGTGAAGATGGCGAAATCGATGTTTGCCTGTTCAACGGCGCGATCCGTAATGATGAAAACGCCCACATGGCCGAACTGCTCCGCCGTAAGAGCAAGGTCATGGTGGCTTTTGGAAGCTGCGCGATGGAAGGTTGTATGCCCGGTCTGGCAAACTTTGCCGACAGCCAGCAGATGATGCAGTTCATCTACAGCGATTCGCCCAGCACCGAGAATCCCGAAGGTATCCTTCCGCAGACCAGCTATGCGGTGCCGGAAGGTGAGTTAACACTGCCCAACTTCTGGAACACGGTTCGCACCCTGGATCAGGTGGTGCCGGTTGAGTACTATCTGCCCGGCTGCCCGCCTGAAGCCAAGTGGATTGAAGCCGCAATCGGCGCAATCCTGAGCGGTGAACTGCCCCCGCCCGGCTCGGTGATCGGCATGGACGTAACGGTCTGTGACGAATGCTCGCGTGAGCGCTCCGAGAAGAAGATCAAGCGCTTCTACCGCCCGCAGGAGATCATCCCCGATCCGGATATGTGTTTATTGGATCAGGGCTTGTTCTGCGCCGGGATCGCAACCCGTGCAGGCTGTGGGGCGCTGTGCCCCTCGGTCAATATGGGCTGCCGCGGCTGCTATGGGCCGAACGAGGGTGTGGTTGATGGCGGAGCCAAGTTGATCTCTGCTATTGCCTCGGTGCTTGACGCCGAGACACCGGAAGAGATCGACGAGATTCTGGATACGCTACCCGACCCGGCAGGCTATTTCTACCGCTTCGGTCTGGCACACTCGTTGATGCAGCGGGTCCGGCTGGAGAAGACTAACGGTCAGCCGGTCGCCAAAGCTATTGCCGAGATGCCACGTCTCGATCCGAAGTTGAAGAGTTAGGAGGCCAACGATGACGCAAAGAATCACGATAGACCCGATCACGCGCCTCGAAGGCCATGGCAAGATCGAGATTTTCCTGGATGATGCTGGCGAAGTCGCCAACACCTACTTCCAGATTCCGGAACTGCGCGGCTTTGAGGTGTTTTGCCTGGGGCGTCCCGCCGAAGAGATGCCCCGCTTGACCAACCGCATCTGCGGTGTCTGCCCTGAAGCGCACCATATGGCAGCTGCTAAAGCGCTCGATGCTCTGTATCACGTCGATCCGCCTTCAGCTGCCAAGAAACTGCGCGAACTGTTTTACTCGGCCTTCTATTGCACCGACCACACCACGCACTTCTACGCGTTGGGTGGGCCGGACTTTGTTGTTGGCCCGGATGCTCCGGCAGCCGAGCGCAACATCCTGGGTGTGGTCGCAGCTGCTGGCGTTGAAGCTGGCCTGGCCGTGATCGATACCCGCAAGCGCAACCACGAGGTGATCAAGATCATTGGTGGGCGGGCTGTTCACCCGGTGGCCGGTTTACCGGGTGGTATGAGCAAGGCCATCAACGAAGAAGAACGCGCTTTTGCTGAAGAAGTCGCCCGCAAGAACATTGACTTTGCTTTGTTCTCGCTTGACCTCTTTGACCAGATCGTGCTGCAAAACAGCGACTACGTTGACCTGATTGTCAGCGATGGTTACACCCAGAAAACCTACTATATGGGCCTCGTTGATGAGAATAACCATGTCAACTTCTACGATGGTCTGGTTCGGGTGGTCGATCCGGATGGGGTTGAGTTCTGCAAGTACGCCCCGCATGAGTATACCGATCATGTTGTCGAACACGTCGAGCCATACAGCTACCTCAAGTACCCCTACTTGAAGAATGTCGGCTGGAAAGGCTTCGTGGATGGCAAGGACTCCGGTATGTATGCCTGCACGCCTCTCAGCCGTTTGAATGCGGCTGATGGCATGGCAACTCCGAAAGCCCAGGAAGCCTACGAGAAGATGTACGATACTCTGGGCGGTAAACCGGTGCATCACACCTTAGCCACCCACTGGGCACGCCTGGTCGAACTGCTCTATGCCGCCGAGCGGATGCTCGAACTGGCAACCGATCCGGAAATTACCGATCCGAACGTGCGCACTATCCCGACCGAGACTCCAACCGTTGGCGTTGGTATCGTCGAAGCGCCGCGCGGTACGCTCACCCATCACTATGAGACGGATGAGAACGGTATCCTGACCAAAGTCAACCTGATCGTCGGAACGACCAATAACAACGCCCCGATCACGCTCAGCATCAAGAAAGCTGCTGCGGCGCTAATCCATGAAGGTGTTGTCAATGATGGTATTCTGAATATGGTGGAAATGGCGTTCCGCAGCTATGACCCATGCTTTAGCTGTGCGACCCACTCCCTGCCCGGACAGATGCCGCTCGAAGTCGTCGTGCGTGATGCCGATGGCAACGAGGTAGACCGGCGTTCGCAGTACGTCGACTAGTAAATATCAGGGGGCGCAGATCACATCTACGCCCCCATCCATTTGGGAATAATCTATGAAAACCCTGGTGATCGGGCTGGGAAATCCGATCTTGACAGATGACGGGGTCGGGATTTACGCTGCACGTGTGGTTGAACAGGTGCTACCTCCTGATGCTAAAGTTGATGTCACCGAATTGGCTGTTGGTGGCCTGGAACTGATGGAGGCCATGATCGGCTATGAGCGCGTGATCTTGATCGACGCTTTCTGGTCGCCTGATGGCGAACCGGGTCAAATTATTGAATTTGATGCCGGGCATCTACCAGACACCCTGAACTCAGCCAGCCCTCATGATGCGAACCTGCCGACCGCCCTGCGTATTGGGCGTCGCCTGGGCGCATCGCTGCCATCTGATAATCATATCCAGATTGTCGGTATACAGGCCCGCGAAGTGCTGACTTTCGGTGACGTACCTACCCCGAAGGTCGAAGCCGCTATCCCGGAAGCTGCCACCAGGGTGCTTCAATTATTGGATACCAAACCGGTTATCGATCCATATACCATATCAGCAGAAAGTTGCTGGAGGTTGTGATGATCTCTCCTGAAGTTTTACGCCGTTTTTCGCTTTTTGCCGGTCTTGATCCGGAAATGTTCAAGGAACTGGCAATGGCGGGTGAAGAAGTAGACCTGAGCGCCGGTGAATGGCTTTTTGAAGAAGGTTCCGACGCCGAAGCGCTCTATCTGATCCTCAGTGGATCGGTCGAATTGACCCTTAATCTGGACGAAGCAGGTGAGCGGAAAGCCGATCTGACCACCCTGATTGAAGGTGATGTAGCGGGTTGGTCGGCTCTGGTTGAGCCATATGTCTACACCCTTGGTGCAAAGGCTTCCAGCGATACTAAGGCTGTCAAGCTGGATGGCGAAGGACTCCGCGAAAAAATGACGGCAAATCCAGAGATGGGGATGCTGTTAATGCACCGCCTGGCTCAAGCTCTGGGCCAACGTTTGAACAACCTGCGTGTTCAATTCGTCAGCCTCACCGACTCGTAAATCGGTTGCCCACCATAGAACAAAAAGGAGCCGAGTATCTGTTCTCGGCTCTTTGCTTTTGAGCTTTCTGTTGACCCATCAATCCACAACGAAAATCGGGTTGCTAAAAATCCAGCCGCGCTTTTTGCCTTTATGATCGATGTAGGCTTCAACCCGGTAAATGCCGGGTTGGGTGGCGATGTGCGTGTAATGCGTGGCTTCGCTGTTCTGAAAAATGATTTTACCGTCCCTCAAAATTCGCATGTCTGCAGGGCGAGGCAAAACAACTTGCAGGGTGACCCCATCTCCTACCCGTACCCGGCCTCCCATGATGGTATTCATATTAAGTCCTTGGGCAGAGAAACGAAATCCTCGCGTAGAAGCCGGGAAATCGTAGCCCACAAACGAATGGCCGTTGCGGAGCGCATTCAATACTTGCAGCTTGTCATGTTCATAATTGCCATCAAATGGATGCGGAGTCAGGATGTGCGTGTTCACGCACCTGAACAGGTACTCATAAGGGAAAACAACCCGTCTGACTGGCCCCATAGAATAGGGGGTGGCATGTGCATCAGCCCCACCGATTGCCCTGACCGGCTTACCTTCTGCCAGCAGACGATCCCATAAATTGAGTGTCTCCGGGAAGGGCCCACTAATGTACTTATCGGGGTTGAATGCTGCCCGGACAGCCGCTAATTTACTGGACAGGTAGCTTTTGAACTCGGTCATGTAGTTCCATAGTTCGATGCCGGTATACCCTTCGACGTCCAGGTCAACCCAGGGCAAGGCCGGTTCATGAAACAGAAGCGCCGCTTTCTCGACCGGGTGCGCCAGGTAACAAAGCCCCTCATGTTCTTTGACCTGGTCGATTAACTGTTGGGGATCAGGTGCGAACTGGGCAACTTCTGTCTCGGCTCCATAAACCAGCAGGTGGTTGACCTGAGGATCACGACGTTGATCATGGACTTCTTCGCCGACGAGGAGCAGTACCTGCTGATCAGGTAAGCTGCCATAATATCCTTCTAGACCATCTACCCACACGTTGTGGTCGGTTACGATGATGAAGTCGAGGCCGGATTTGATCGCTGCCTGGGCAATTCTGGCGTGATATCCTTCCCCGTCCGAGTAGGGGGTATGCATGTGCATATTCCCCACATATTCATGTACCATCTTATCTATGCTCTCACTGTATTGGCTTAGAACAGGCTGAGTTGATTGGAATCCGGCTTCCCTTTTTTCTTGTTCTTCTTGAGTGAACGCGGTGGCAGCAGGTCACGCTGTGTTAACCAGTCATCAGGCGGGCCATCCCAGGCATATTGTTCGAAGTCCACACGCTCGTGTTCGTCGAATTCGACTCCCTCCATTTCCAACAGGGCTTTCTGGCTGTCGGCAGAGGCGCTGCCTTTGGGTAGGCTGATCATCCCTTTGCTGTTGATCACACGCTGCCAGGGGACATCAGCGGGGCAGGCGTTCATGGCCGTGCCAACCCACCGGGCTCCCAGCCGCCGATATCGATCCGGGTCAACGTTCTCAGGAGGGGGAATCATTGAGGCGATCTGCCCATAAGTGCTGACCTGCCCTTCCGGTATCTGGCGGGCGATCTCCCAGACAAGACTGTTGAAAGTGGTTGGATCAGGTGGATTCCACATCATTCCACCACTCTACTGTCTGCATCCATGATTGTCAAGCAGAGATGAAACTTGTATACTGATTCGGCAGCAAGGACTGGTCTATGAGCCTGGTAACTAATCGCGAAGTCGCATCTATATTTAATACTGTGGCCGATATGCTGGAACTCAAGGGTGAGAGTATTCATCGTGTGCTGGCCTATCGCCGGGCAGCAGAAACCATTGAGGCTCTGGCCCGCGATCTGAACGTGATTCATCAGGAAGGCAAGCTCACCGACCTGGATCATATCGGGATAACACTTGCCGAAAAGATCGAGGAACTGCTCACCACAGGGGAGTTGGAGTTTTATAACCGGTTGGCTGAAGAAGTGCCGCCGGGCGTGGTCGCCATGCTGGAAATCACGGGACTTGGGCCCAAGCGGGCCGCCCGCTTCTGGAAAGAGTTGGGGATTACGACAGTTGAAGAACTGAAAACGGCGGCAGAGGAAGGTAAACTGCGGCAGCTTTCTGGTATGGGAGCCAAGAGCGAAGCCAAGATCATCGAGGGTATTGAAGCATTGGCGCGACGCACCGACCGTATCCCAATTGGTGATGCCTATCCTACGGCAAAGTCGCTGCTTGACCGGTTGATGCAGGTTGAAGGAACCTTACACGGTGAGGTCGCCGGATCGCTGCGCCGGATGCGGGACACCATCGGTGATATTGACCTGCTGATCGCCAGTCATCACCCCCAGCCGATCATGACTGCCTTCGTCAGCTTTCCAGAAGTGGCTCGTGTGTTGGGGCACGGCGAGACGAAATCCTCGGTAGAGTTGGTCAACGGCCAGCAGGTTGATCTCCGCGTGCTGCCCCCCGACCGCTATGGAACCTTACTCTCATACTTTACAGGCAGCAAGGCACATAACGTCCGGCTGCGCGAGTTGGCACTAAAAAAGGGTCTATCCCTGAATGAAAATGCCTTCACCCCGGTAGCTGGTGGGGACGAAATCCTGTGCACGACCGAAGAAGAAGTCTATGCCCTGTTGGATATGCCCTGGATTCCGCCCGAATTGCGTGAAGACCGGGGCGAGATCGAGGCAGCGCTGACAGACGATCTACCTAACCTGATCAGACTCGAAGACCTGCGCGGTGATTTGCAGATGCATACTACCTGGAGCGATGGCAAGGCCAGCGTTTTGGAGATGGCACAGGCAGCCCTATCACGCGGCTACGAGTACATTCTGATCACCGATCATTCACATGGCCTGGGTGTTGTACAGGGGCTTGCTCCGGAAGATATCGACCGGCAGCGGGCCGATATCGATGCGGCTAACTCTGAATTAGATGGGAAGCTCACTGTGCTGCACGGGATTGAAGTCGAGATCAAAGCGGACGGCACGCTGGATTATGACGATAAGACCCTGGCAAAGTTCGACATGGTGCAAATCTCGCTGCATACCAGCTTACGCCAGCCCCGTGAGCAGATCACCGAGCGGCTGCTGCGGGCGATGAGTAATCCCTTCACCGACATCGTCGGGCATCCACGCGGGCGGCTGCTGCCCAATCGCGAGCCCGCCGACCTGGATATGGATGCTATTTTCGCGGCGGCGCTGGAATATGACATGGCATTGGAAATTAATGCCAATCCCCTCCGCCTTGACCTGGACGACGTTCACGTTCGACGGGCGATGGATCTCGGCGTAAAATTAACTATCAGCACCGATGCACATCATCCTGAAAATCTCGATTTAATGTATTACGGTGTTGCAACCGCTCGTAGGGGTTGGGCAACCGCTGATCGGGTGGTCAACACCTGGCCGTTAGAAAACGTGCTAAAATGGATTGCGCAACGAAAAGGTAAAGGAAGCTGAGATGAATCAGCCACTATCGACGGGCAATACGGCAGTTATCAAGAAGGCATTTCAGGGGCTTGACCTCAAAACGCTCAACATGATCCGGCGATTCGGTGTAAAAAAGACCTATGAGCCGAATACAGTCCTGTGTGCTGAAGGTACACAGGAAGATACTTTTTATCTGGTTGTTGATGGGCGTCTGGTGATCACTCACAAGATGGATGAATCGGACGAGGACTTTGTGATGGGCTTTATCACTCCCGGCCAGTATTTCGGGGAGATGGCCCTGCTGTCCGATGAGCCGCGATCCGCCACCGTCACCACCATCACCAAGACTGATGTGCTGGAAATGACCAAAGAACAGTTTGATGAACTGTTCACCAACAGCCCGGCTATTGCCCGCAGTATCCTACAAACCATGATCGACATTATCCGCCAGACGGACAAGCGGGCAATTGAAGACCTGGAAGAAAGCAATACACAACTGGCGCAGGCGCTAAAAGATCTGGAAGCGGCCCAGGAGCATCGCATTGCCCGTGCCCGGTTGGAAGGTCAGCTTGAACTGGCGGCCCAGGCGCAGCGCAGCTTGCTGCCCACCGATTTACCCCACACACCGGGTGTTGAATTCGCTGCCCAATTTGAACCTGCCCGGCAGGTCGGCGGAGACTTTTACGATGTACGTCTCCTGGAAGATGGCAAAGTAGCCGTGTTGCTGGCCGATGTTTCAGACAAGGGGGTTCATGCCGCCCTGTTTATGGGTGTTGCCCGCACCCTCTTTTTGACCGAGGCGCTTCACTATTCTGAGCCGACCGAGGTTGTGATGGCCGTTCACAACGGTTTAATCCAGGCATCCAATTATGATATGTTCGTGACGGCATTATATGGCATCTATGATCCAGAAACACGGGTCTTCCGCTATGTGCGTGCCGGGCATGATGAACCTCTTCTGGTGCGACAGGACGGCCCATCCGAGTTTATCGGAGGGCGGGGGCGTTTCCTGGGATTGTGGGCAGATCCCGCTCCTACCCTTGAAGAGAAACAAGTTGTTCTGAATCCTGGCGACTGCCTGATCATCTACAGCGATGGGGTGACCGACATGCGCAACCCGGCGGGACTGGCCTTCGGGCGGGATCAACTGGAGCAATTGGTGACCAGCATCCGCATGTATAACGCTGAACGCATCTCGCGCAGTATTTATAATGTGGTACAGCAGCACCGGGGCCATGCAGAAGCCTTTGATGATTTTACCTTACTGGTTATGCGAACGATTTAACTAAAACAACGATATGAGTGATAGACAGCCACCCGAAGATATGCCAACCCGCCGTCGACGACCGGACATTGTAGTACGGCGTCCCCCTGCGGAGCGGATTGCCCCACGTCAAGAACCTCACGTTCGGGACGTTTCAGATGCAACCCGCCGGAGTGAACCGCCGCGACAGCCACCACCGCCCCGGCAGCCCTCAGAGCCTGGGGGCGGGCCGCTTTCGGTTCCCTGGTGGGCGTTTGCCATTGTGATCCTGGTTGTAGCGGGTATCACCTGTGGATTGTGGTGGTTTGCTCTCGCAAATCGAGGCGATGCCAGCACGAATTTAGGGCCAACACCGACCCCCATTTTTGTGGTCATCACGTCTACCCCTACCCTGGGGCCAGAGGCGGAAGAACCCCAAACTGAGGGAACACCGGAAACGGGTCAGACTCCGGGCGCACAACAGCCGACAACCCCGACCGCCCCACCTGCGCTGCCCACCAAAACTGCTGCGCCCAGTGAGATCGGAGTGGGCAGTACCATTGTCATCAACGGAACGGAAGGTGACGGTTTGGCTATCCGGCAGGGGCCAGGAGTAGATTACAGTTATTTCTTCGTTGGCAACGACGGCGATACCTTTGTGATCGAAGATGGGCCGCGCGATGCGGATGGTTATGTCTGGTGGTACATCGTCGATCCTGCCGACCCGAACCGGGCCGGATGGGCCGTTGATATATTTATGGAGACTGTTTCCTGACGCTCAGTGTCGTCTTGTCCATTCATCAGCCGTATATTTGGTGGCCCGTAGTTCCTCAGCGCGGGCCATTTCTTTTTCACTGAGCCGAGCTTCTTCGAGTTCCAGGTTGAGTGCTTCTGTGAATCCTTCCATCAGCGCACCAACAGCCCGCGCCATGCTGACCCGATGGCCCAAAGCTTCTTCCAGGGTAATCGCCCGTGCCAGCACTCGCTGTTTAGCCGTGTTGCGATCTGCCTCGGTGGCGAAAGAGAGGGCCTCGCAAATCCGAGCGAGATCGCCGGTTAGCGGCAGCGCTCCATGCTGTAAGACAATTTCTCCCCGCCGGGTCTGGGCGCTGCCAAGCAGCTTCCTCCCGTTGGCTGTGATCTCATAATCGGAGGGCACTTCAAAGCAGACCGGCCCTTTAAAATCCCGTGCGCCATCGGCAGCAGTATCCGACCTTACCGGGGCTTCTAGATGTCCTAATCCGAGCATCAATCCTCGACTTAAGCGGCGGTAACTCTCGATCACGCCTCCGGTCACACGGGGGTCATCGATTGGCACAGCAACCGAATAGGTCAGTTCGTCGGTGTGCAGAATTGCCCGCCCACCGGTCAGCCGCCTGACCACATCCCAGCCCCATGCAGATAGGCGTTCGAAGTCAACGTCGGTTACCGGTTGGGCATAGCCAAGCGATAGGCAGGCCGGTTCCCAGGCGTAAAAACGCAGGGTGGGCGGCACAACCCCATCCCGGACTGCTTCAGCTATAGCCTCGTCAATAGCCATGTTGGTGGCTCCGTCAGCCGGTCGGTGGATAATCACCCGCCAGAGCGCACGCGGATAGGTATCAGGTACAGTAGAATAGTTGTCCACATTGAACCTCCGGGCCGGATTGTATCAAAGTCTGGCAAGCGGGTAAAATGGGATATATTGAGATGGTATGGTGATGAGAGAGTCATATGCAAAAACCGACACGCAAGCATCGATCGATCAGGGACGAAGAACCTCTACGTCGTCCTCAATCCAATCCGCCGCCCCGTCCGGCCCGGCCTCGCCCCCCCTCATCTACTTCTATGAAGAGGCCGAAGACGAAGATAAAAACTGAGACGAAGACTTTTCGCGTGGGGGGGAAGAAATACCGTATTCGGATACCCAAGTTAGGAACAATGGGGATAGTTATCGGTGTCACCGGGATTTTTGTGGGGACGCTGGTAGTTGGTTTGATCGTTGCCTTAATTGTCAGGGCAGTTCGGGTCAGTGATGCTTTGAACCCGTTTGAACCCGATTACCACGTAGGGGTGACGGCCACGCCCAATGCCACACCCAACCCCGAATTCCTGGCTCCGACCGTACCGGCCTG
The DNA here is from genome assembly GCA_050288085.1 of Anaerolineae bacterium. Taxonomy (GTDB): domain Bacteria; phylum Chloroflexota; class Anaerolineae; order Aggregatilineales; family UBA3940; genus JBNKDD01. The sequence continues at coordinate 17,616 of JBNKDD010000012.1, read as the reverse complement.
GCAGGGGACCGACCGGGTCACCGTACTGGTTATGGGGGTAGATACGCGCCCTAGCGAATATGGATACCGCACCCGCACCGATACCATGATGGTGATATCAGTTATTCCGGGGTTAAATGTCGGGAGCATCCTGTCTATTCCCCGCGATCTGTATGTGGAAGTGCCAGGGCACGGACTCGAGCGAATTAACTCAGCTTATGTATATGGGGGCAGTGATCTGGCAATTGAGACCATCCAATATAACCTGGGAATTCGGATTGACCACTACGCAGTGGTCGAATTCCAGGCTTTTACCACCCTGGTGGATGAGATCGGCGGGATCGATCTTTACGTCCCCAAGACCATTTATGATGTTAATTATCCCGACAACAACTATGGCTATGATCCGTTTTATATCACCGAGGGGAACCAACACCTCGATGGGCAAACCGCGCTGAAGTATGCCCGGACGCGCTACACAGACAATGATTACGAGCGAGCTCGCCGCCAGCAGGCTGTTGTCATGGCAATCCGGGACAAGGTGGTTGACCTGGATATGCTGCCTACCCTGGTACAGAAAGCGCCCACCTTGTATGCTACCGTCAGTGACAGTGTCCGCACTGATATGACCCTGGAAGAGATGATCGCATTAGCATCTCTAGCCCAGGAAATTCCCCGCGAGAATATTCGTTCCGGCGTGATCGATGCCAATTATGTGATCAGCTACTATACACCAGAAAGGGCTTCTGTCTTGATTCCGAACCGTGACGCAATCGGCCCGCTTCTCGATCAGGTCTTCTGGCTGAACGAGAGCGGCCAATGAGCGACCGACAACAGATACCGATGTTTGATGATGAAGAACAACCAAAAAAGGAGACACTTGTGATTGAATTGGATGCTGACACCCCGCTTGATCAGGCTATCGAGGTTTATGTTACCTCTTTGCAAGCCACCGGCTCATCGATCTATACGGTGAAGGCGTTCAAAAGCGATGTGAATTTATTGGGTAAATGGGCCGGGATGGAGCGGCCCATCGGCACTTTTGCCACCCGCGATTTGAACCAGTTCCTGAACTGGATGCTCAATGAGCGGGATAAACCGTGCAGCCCGAAAACCTACGCCCGCCGGGTGACGACCCTCAAAAATTTCTTTGGCTATCTTCACGATCAGGAAGCCATCCCCCGCAACCCGTCACTGGCCCTGATCCAACGGTCGGTAAGCAGCCCACTGCCGATCGTGCTTGAAGACCGAGAGATCGACCGGGTACTTGGCGCGACCCAACAGATGCGGTACGTCGCCGATAACGTCGATGCCCGCCCGCATCTATTGGTTACCCTGCTGCTTTTCACGGGGATCAAAAAGAGCGAATGTATGGCCCTCAGACCGGAGGACGTAGACCGGTCTGAGCCCGAATCTCCTGCGATTTGGGTGCGCTATGAATCGCCGCGCCTGCGTTATAAAGAACGGCGAATTCTACTCGAACCGGATTGGCCGATTGTGCTGGAAGAATACATGGCACAGCGCAAACCGGAGGACACTATCTTTGACTGCACAGCCCGCAATCTTGAATATGTGCTGCGCGATGTAGCAGACCTGGCGACTGTTCCCCGCCAGAAGATGTCTTTCGAAGTGCTGCGTTGGACCTGTGCCCTGGACGACTATATGCGTGGGATGGACCAGGACCGGCTGCGCCAGAAGCTCGGCCTGAGCCGGATCAGTTGGCGAGAAACAAGCGCTAAACTCCAAAAGCTGGCCGATCAATATTCATAGTCGTGAAGCTGTACACCTCACGTTACTATGACCCGCGTTGGAAATCACCCGGCGCAACCGATGGGCTGGTAATGGTGCGCACCACAGTTGGTAGGCCCAAACACAAACTGCCTTATCAACTGGCTGCGCATATTAAAGAATTAACACCATACGAGTCGTTTGGGTCTAAAGACCCCTTCCGGTATCGAGAACTGTATCTTGCCCGATTGGAGCATTACGGCGTAGAGGCGATCCGCCAACAACTGCTCAAAATCAGTGCTGCTTATGATAATGCCGACCTGGTTTTGCTATGCTTCGAGGATGTGCTGCTGCCCGGTGAATGGTGTCACCGCCGCATATTTGCAGATTGGTGGTTTGAGCAAACAGGTGAGATCGTCGAAGAACTGGCAACGCTACCTGACAAACCTCAGCAGTTGAAATTATGGTAAACTTAAGTTGGGCTAGACATTAGATTTTTAATAAATGGCCCAACTGTTACAGGAACAAGTAAGGTTTTGAGGTTTTTATTCAAAACCGTTATCTTGTTCCACTTAGCGTATAGATTTTCATTACTTCTGACGGGAGTAAACGATGAGCGAAGAACTGCCACCCTCTGAGAGACCACCGGAGCCACCACGCTATTCGTGGGAGGATGAGAAAGCACGGGAAAAAGAGGCAGAGAAGGAAGCCGAAAAGGCCGCTGAAAAAGGCCAGGGCTACTATGATGCTGAGAAGAGCCAGATGTACGCCGAGAAATATCGGCGCGATCCCCTCAGCGGGGCGATCTGGGCTGGTATGTTGATCATGGCGGGCGTGATCTTCCTGGCTGATAACCTGGGTTACCTTCCCCGAATTGGCAATGCCCAACCCTGGAATTGGGTCTTGATTGGGGCCGGGGGGCTGCTTCTGTTGGAAGTTGTTATACGGGTAGCCTCACCCGATTATGCCCGACCGATTATGGGGCGGATCATCTTTGCCGGGATTCTAATGTTTGCCGGGTTGAATGGCATCATCAATATCGAATTTGCCTGGCCCTTGATCCTGGTAGCAATCGGCGTGGCCGTACTGGCGAATGCGATATTGAGGCGAGGCTGAACCGTAATATAACGATGTTAGACTGGCAGGCTTGCGGTTCAACCCACAAGCCTGTTGTTCTATTTGTTAGCTTTTGCTTTTGTTTGCCAGACAATGCCTTCATGGATTGCCAGCATTATCATTGACGAGGTAAACAAAAACGGCCCGATGATTTCCAGCCCTACACGGACGGCAAGCACTCCGGCCAGGCCGGGCAATGCTGCCACCGCCAGGCTCGCCGCGCTGAATTGAAAACCGATCACGTGAGGAGCGTGTTTGGCACCAACGCGATCGGGAGTGGTCGCGATCATGGTGGGGAAAATCGAGGCCAGGAAAAAGCCCATCAGCATCACCCCTAAGAAGCTGACTGCATTGATCGGATTCCACCAGATCAGGGCGGTCGCCATAACTACCCCCATCGTACTGATACGAAGCATTGTGGTTGGTTTGACCCGGTCGGCGATGAAGCCTGCCAGAATGCGCCCGACCGTCAGACTGCCCCAGTAAATACTGATCCAGGTCCCAGCGATACCAATGGTGACATCTCTTGATTCGGTAAATAGTGTAAATATCCAATTCCCGGCAGTGACCTCGGTGCCCGTATACATGAAAAAGATGATAATGATCAACCAGACAATCGGAAGACGCAGTGTATTAAGCACACTCACCTGGGTGCCTGATGCCGAATCCGATTCATCAGGAGCATCGCGAAGCTGCCATTGTTTCCTGGTGAAAACAAAATAGATAGCAGCCAGGCTCGAAAGGATGCTGGTAATCACATATCCCCAACGCCAGACAAATTCCGATTCTAACAGCCATGTCATCAGCAGGGGGCCAACCGTCGAGCCAATGCTGTAGGAAGCATGCAGCCAATTCATCCGGCTGGCACTGTGTTGATCGGCGAAGTAGATATTCAGGCCGGTATCCATCCCGCCCGCCCCTATACTACCTATAAAATGGATCAGGAGCAGGCTCCACCAGACAGGAACCAGGCCAAACCCAAAACCGCCAATCACCCGCAGCAAAGCAGCCAGGAGTAAAAAGGTCCCAACACCGAGTTGCGACACGATCCGGCCACTATTGAGGGCTACCAGCAGGAACCCGATCACACCTGCTGTCAGGAGAAGTCCCATCGAGTCCAGCGAAACGCCAAAGGTTTGCCGCATGGAAGGCCAGGCGACCCCCAGCAGCCCGTCGAACATCCCAATGCTCACCATGCCAAGATAAGCCATGAAGATCGACAAGCCTGCCGATCGTTGTTGAGTAAGTTGTTTTACAGCCATATTCCTCTACAAATGCCTAAAGTTGGTCTATTTGATTTAACCGGCCCAACTGGATAGGAACCAGATAATGGTTTTGAAGAAACCTTATCCAGTTTCACTTAGCCAAAAAGTAAGGGATAGGATTTTACCCCACTGGAATCTTTTGACAACAAGGGCGATTAAGTTATTGGCAAACCTTGTCCAGTCAATCAGCAGTCAGCTTAAACCGGATGCAGACTGATTCCTCAGCTTTGCGAGCGAGGTCGTCCGGGTTGGGCTGCCCGGCCTCGTCAAAGCCAACCCCAAAGTATTTAGCGTATCGAGGAGAAAGCAGCACCAATTGTGTTAACCACGCTGTCAGGTTGTCGCCATCTTCTGCGACTTCGCCTTCTGCCCGTAGATTTTTCCCTTGCAGCACGATTCTGACCGGCGCTCCACCCCGGAAGTTCCGCCACCAGGAACGATTTTTGAAACTGGTGGTATATAACACATCACCATCACGCACATAGTTGACCGGGGTGGTGTATTCCTTGCCGCTTTTCCGCCCGGTGTAGGTCAGCAGCATCATATTTTTACTGACCATGCCATGCAAGGGGGATCGCAATATTGCCTTCATAATTCGGTTAAACCACATACAGCCTCCATACCAGGTGAAAATCTAGCGTTCCTCTAACTATAACCATGATCCAAACTTTTTTCTGGTAGAATAATTCGGGGAGAGGATAGAATGAATCACACCGTCACAGTCATCAAGAACGACCATACTGGCCGGGAAGTCTGGCGTTATGAAGGTATTATCCTGGAGCGTGGGCTGAACTATGTCAGGTTGGAAGCTCGATTCAACCGGGATGATTTAGCGCTGGGTTATATCACCTTCCGTCGCAATGACCGCTTCGTCGAGTATTTCTATACTGACCGGTGGTACAATGTATTTGAAGTTCATGACGTGGACGACGATCATATCAAAGGCTGGTATTGCAACTTTACCCGGCCTGCACAGATCGATGATGGGATTATCCAGGCCGATGATCTGGCTCTTGATCTGTTTGTTTATCCAGACCGGCGAATCCTGGTGCTTGACCAGGATGAGTTCGACAAACTCCCGCTCAACGATAAGGAGCGCGACACGGTCGCGTCAGCGTTGGAACATTTAAAGCAATTGGCTCAAAATGGTGATCACCCTTTTGAACTGGCCGGGCCGGAAGCGTAATTGAACGGGCAGATTATCCACCGGCCATCCGTATCCGGCGGTTATCCAGATGCGCGAATCCTCATCCAACCGGCTAATGCTCATGGCGGTTGGCCTGTTATCCACCGCCATGCTGATCTTCGAGTTATCCCTGACCCGTTTATTTGCCCTGGCACAGTTTTATCATTTTGCCTTTATGGTGATCAGCCTGGCGCTGTTGGGAATGGGCGCTGCCGGATCGCTGTTAAGTGTCTGGAGAGGGTTGGGCAAATCCCCCGGTTGGTGGGCGGCAGGCTTTAGCGCAGCCGTCCTGTTGAGTTATGCCATCCTCAACCTGATCCCCTTTGATTCGTATGCCATCGCCTGGGATCGGCGTCAGGTGCTTTACCTGATCCTGACCTTTGCCGGTGCCGCCCTCCCCTTTTTATGCAGCGGGGTGGTAATCGGCCATTTGTTGGCTGCCGACGTGAGCGGTTTGCACCGTGTCTATGCGGCCAATCTGGTCGGCTCGGCAGCGGGCTGCGTATTGGTTTTGCCCTTGTTAGATTGGTTTGGTGGCGAGGGTGCATTGTTGATCAGCGCTGCGATGGGAATCGGCGCAGGGCTGCTGTTTGGGGTGCAGCATGCTGCGCCTTTTACGGTGATACAGATTGGGATTGGTTTAGCTCTGGCCGGTGTGTTGGTCGCATTGGCGGTCATTCGCCCGGACTGGCTGGCGATCCGCCTGTCCCCATACAAGGGATTGAGCCAGGTGCTTCTGGCTCCTGAAGCCGATCACGCCATCTCAGAGTGGAATACCTTTGCCCGCGTCGATCTGGTCGAGAGCAGGTCAATCCATTCTTTCCCCGGCCTGAGTCAGAACGCTCTGATTGCCGATCCGCCATTGCAGGCTGGTTTGACCCTGGACGGTGACAACCTGATGCCGGTCACGGCCCTATCACCGGAGGATGAGTTGGCTCACCGGCTGGCTGAACATGTTCCCCAATCGGTGATCGGCGCCTTGCGGCCCGGCTACGAGTCGCTGCTGATCCTGGAACCGGGAGGTGGGTGGGATGTACTGGTGACTCTGTCAAACGGTGCGCAGCACGTTACGGTGGTGGAACACAACCCCTCGGTGATTGACATACTGCGTGGTGCTGATGCCGCTTATCTTTATGCTGACCCTCGCGTAGAGGTGATCCAGGCCGAGGCCAGAACCTATATCCGCCGCACATCGCAAACCTTTGATGTGATCGACATCGGGCTGAGTGATTCGTTTCACCCGGTCACGTCCGGGGCTTACAGCCTGGGCGAAGATTACCGCTATACCACCGAGGCCATCGGCGATTACCTGGAGCAGTTATCCCCCGGCGGCTTATTGATCATGACACGCTGGCTGCAAACGCCACCCACCGAATCGCTGCGGATGCTGGCAGCGATCCAGGCTGCCTTGCAGGAACAGGGCAGCGAACAGCCAGCCGACCATATCACGGCTTTTCGTTCCTTGCGCACGATGACTTTTGTAGTGGCGAAGTCGCCATTGACATCTGATGAGCGGGAAGCGATCCGGGCTTTTGCAGCTTCACAGGGCTATGACCTGGTCTGGCTGTCGGAACTTCAATCAGGTGAGGTTAACCGGTATAATCAACTGCTCGAACCGGCTTACTACGAAGCGTTTTCTTCCCTCCTGGCCGACCCAAATGGGTTCATCGGCAGCTATGAATTTGACATCCGCCCGGCGACAGACAACCGGCCCTTTTTCTACCACTATTTCCGTTGGCAGCAAACGCCGGAAGTAATCGCCGGATTGGGGAAAACCTGGCAGCCCTTCGGGGGCAGCGGATATTTAGTGCTGGTTGCCTTGCTGATCATCGTGAGCGTACTGGCGATTGTGTTGATCTTCGGTCCGCTGATTGTTAATCGTCCGGCAGGGGATGGATCGAGCGGCCCACCGGGAGTACGCTTCCGGATGCTGATTTATTTTACAATGTTGGGACTTGGCTTTCTGTTTATCGAGATTCCCCTGGCGCAGCACTTCATCCTGTTTCTCGGCCACCCGGTAATCGCCCTGGCGGTGGTGTTATTCGCCATCCTGTTATTTTCCGGCCTGGGGAGCCTGACCGCTCCTCGCTGGTCGCTGCTGGCTGCGTTAGGCTCGCTGGTTATTGTGGCGATCCTGATGCCGGTTGTCTTGCCAGCGATCTTCAGGCTGGTGCTGGGCTGGCCGCTTGCGGCTCGGATTGTTGTCTCGATTCTCTGTCTGGCCCCCCTCGGTGTTTTAATGGGTGTACCCTTTGCGCGGGGATTAGCCATTATCGAAAAACAGGCCCCTGGATTAATTCCCTGGGCCTGGGCGGTGAACGGCAGTGCATCGGTGATCAGTGGGGTGTTGGCGGTGATGCTGGCACTCAGTTGGGGATTCTCTATTGTCCTGTGGATCGGTGCAGCAACCTATGCGGTGGCGTTGCTCGCTATGTCTAACAGGTCACATGTAGAATGGCATTGACAGCCTTATCATCCTCTTTGCCCTGAACCATTTCACAGGCTTCTTCGGTTGGCACTGCAACGATCTCAACCCCGTGTTTACTGGCTTCGTCATATACTTCTTGCATGACCGGCAGGCTGCCGTATACGCCCGTGCCAATAATCAACTGCTTTCCATCCCAGGGGATATGTTCTCCGGCAGATAGGGGCGTATGCCCGAATTGAGCTTTGTAGGGCCTGGATGCCTTTTTGTCCCGTTTGGAAATCTTGCCCTGTTCGATCACCAGATCGTAGTCGTATTCCTGCCCATCGACCTCAACTTTGCCAAAGCTGATTAACTTTGCCTTCATACCTACTCCTCCCGTGTTTCCCGTGTCAGTGGCACGAAGCGCACCCCGCCCAGACTACGCGAAGTGAACTCGTCGCCATCCCGCTCGATTAACCACAATTCCTGGTAGCCACCTACCGGCCCAACCGGGATCACCATCCGCCCGCCATCGGCCAATTGGGTCTTGAGTGGCAAGGGAATGTGATCAGGGGCAGCGGTCACAATGATGGCGTCAAAGGGGGCGTGTTCTTCCCATCCAAAATAGCCGTCGGCATGTTTGACTTCAATGTTATCATAGCCCAGTTCGGTAAGCAGGCTCTTGGCCTGCTCGGCCAATCCACCGATAATTTCGATGGTATATACCTGCTCGACAATCTCAGCCAGTACCGCTGCCTGATAAGCCGATCCGGTACCGATCTCCAATACGGTGTCGTCCGATTCCAATCCGATTGCCTCTGTCATCAAGGCTACAATGTAAGGTTGTGATATGGTCTGGCCGTAGCCAATTGGCAGTGGTGAATCGGCGTAAGCCTGATCCCTCAGATCAACCGGCACAAACAGGTGGCGGGGAACGGTCTCCATTGCCCTCAGTACGTCCGGGTCGGTAACGTCACGCCCACGGATAGTACTGTCAACCATTTGCTGCCGTGCATCGGCATAAGGATCTGATACCTCTGCTTGATCACCTGTGACTGTTGTAGTAGCGGGTGTATCGATCGCCTGTGTCGTGGCTGGCGCTTCACTCCGGCAGGCGGCTAACCAGCACAGGCTGATTAGAACCACCGCCCATCTAAATCGCCTCATGGCCCTACCCCTGAAGTATCATCTAGCCTATCGCTTGTAGGGGAGCGAAATATCTCTCGCCCCCCTCTTGCATTGTATCATGGGTATAGGTCGTAGGGCTTAAATAGATCGGGCAGCACAACTGACGTGCCGGGTTGAATCGCCTGTACTGTGTGGGCGAAAGCTTGCAGGTCAATACGCCGGGGAATAAACAGGATGTATTTCGGCGGCTTGATCATCGGACGGGTGGGTTTTGATAAGGGGCGGAACATATCATCCCAATGGTTGGGAAATACTATCCGCGGCCTGACTCCACCAAGAATGGTCTGAAGTTGTTCTTGTGAAGCATCGGCCCCCACCAGCAAAATATCCGCTTCCACCGCCGGTTCCCGGTCAATGCCACTGGCGATGAGCACTCGTGTTTCTCCTGCCGTGATGAGAAACGAAAACTGCCGTCTGATCCGGTAATCACCGACCCGGAGCGGAGGGTTCAGGTTGGGCTTCAGCGGCTCCTGATAGGGCACGCTCCCTAAAATCTGGCGGTGCAGCGAAGCATAAACCCCAATTTCGAAATCACCGCAGTTAAAACGGTCGCCAGGTTGAATGGTAAACAACTGCTCTTGAGGTACACCTAGAATCGCCAGCAGGTCAACTCCCTGTGGTGATGCATAGACCCCTGCCCCGGTGATGCTGGCCGCCTCCGGTACATCCATGAGATGGTCGTAGTGTGGATGGGTAACCAGTATCCAATCAGCCGGGGGGAGGTGCTGCCGGATCAAGCCGGGATCGGGTATTGCCAATCCGGTCATCACCTGCCATTGAGATAACCGTGTGAAATAGGGATCGATCACCAGGCTGGAATCAGGCATGGAGAGATGCCATCCCGCCACGCCCAGGTAACGCAGTGTTAAAGCTGTCATCTTTTAGAAAGCCTGTATCATGACTTTGAGTTCGTCGTGATCGAGTTCGTCCTGTGCGGTGATTTTCTGTGCCATTTGTTCGGTGTCTACCTCTTCGCCATAGGGGAGAACTTCGCCTATACCGCGGAAACGTGCATCATCTAACACCACATCGTCGATATCTGTCACCAACCGGGTTGGCTCACCACCGTTGACCCACTCCATGATGCTGTCGATTACGGCATTATCCAGCACCAATTCGATGTGTACCTCGTGCAGGTAATAAGCCGGGCGATCCTTAAAGCGAGCAGACAAGACTTCTACCGTCCCGTCGCCGCCTTCTTCGCCTGTTTGCACGGTGAGTAATTCACCGGTCAGCATTTTGCCCAGCAAACGCACCGGGGTGTTGTAATTCGTCCCGATCACCGTGAAGACAGGTATCTGGGGATCGGCCTCCACAATCAGGCGGTGACTTTCTTTCGCATGTTCAAGGTGCTTTTCGCTGAACGGTATCCCCAGTTCCTGCCAGACCGCCGCATCCCAGATATCCAATTCAGGCACAGGGTCCCAATCCGGGTAGAGGGTATTGGGCGCGGGCAGCAGTTCGTAGATACTCGGCATGGAGAGCAAAACCTCAAGCGGATTGTTGTTCTTGTTAAGCCGGGCCGCCAGCCGCATCTTGGCGCTGTTTGCCTGGGAGAGGATCGGAACTGCCTCCATTGCTCCTCTGAAGGGCGTGCCAAGTGTGATCAGGCGTTGGACAGACTGTTCAGCGTGAGCCGGTTCGCTGTTTAGATAGTGCATGGATACTAACCCGCCCATGCTGTGACCTACCAGGGTTACTTTATCGTGTGGGCTGCTTGCCAGTTGGTAGTCAATGAAATCCTTGAGCAGCAGCGCATTATCCCGGCTGGAACGTCGCCAATCATAGGAGAAGCAGCATACATCGAAGTCGTGCCGCAGCCGCATGTACATCTTAGAGTAGGCCAGCCACAAAGGGCGCGGGGCACGAATGCTTACGCCGGGTGTCAGGTCGGACTTGCCGTCGGGCGAAAGCTGCATATAGGCCATGTGACCTTTCATCAAGGCCCTGAAGTTGACCCAGATCACGCCGGGGTCTTTCTCTCCGGCGTTTTCCAGCACCGATCCCATCATGCCCGGCAGTATGACGATCAGCGAATCACCCTGCTTCTCAGTCGGTTCTTCGACTGTTGCATAGGTGCGGATTAAATTGGCATGTTCTCCAAAGTAGCGCTCCATGTCGCTGGCGGTCATCTCATCACGGACGTAATGGACAAGCTCATCCTCATCAAGCTGGTTAAGCTTCAACATCAGTTTTTGGTCTTCCACGTTGTACCTCCTCTGTCAAAAAGTGACGGATAACTTGGTTGAACAATTCAGGTTCTTCTAACATGGGTAAATGAGCACTATTCTCGAAAATATTCAGTTGGGCGTGGGGGATGCGCTGTTTTCCCTTGCAGGCATTCTTGACCGGCAGCAGTCCATCGTGTCGCCCCCATGTGATCAGGGTTGGCAGTGTAAGCGATTCCAATTGACGGGTAAACCGACGGCGGCGGGAACCGGTAGCAAAGTCAACCAGGAGAAGACTGAGCGAAGCAAAGACAGAACGGGGCCATCGTGGGTAGTTTAAACCAGCCATCTTTTCGATTGAGCTGCGAGCTTTTCCCCTGGGATTAAAGATGATGCGCCGCTGTACATAGCGAAACAGGTGAGGATCAAACTTACCGGTGATCTGCATCGCTACCAGATGAGGAAATCGTACAAGCAGCCGCCAACCGGATAACCAGGGAATCCGGTCGTTCATCCCCAGGCCATCGACAAGAACTAACCGGTCTACCCGGTCAGGGTTGTCGAGAGTGTAAGCCACACTGATCGCCCCGCCCAGTGAATTACCGATCAAAGTGACCCGGTCAAGACTCAGATAATCGAGTACACCAGCTAACCAGCCTGTGTAAAAGTGAAGACTGTACGGCTGGACCCAACCATCCGTCCGGCCATATCCCGGTAGGTCAGGCGCTATCACCCGGTAATCCTGGCGAAGATCATCAAAGGTATAATGCCAGCAATCACTGGTTGCAAGCATCCCGTGCAGCATGACCAGCGGAGGGCCATTACCCTCATCAAAGATAACTGTCTCGATCCCATCAACCTTAAATGTTTTTTTGCTCTCCATAATTATTCCGATTATCTAACAGCCTGCCGGGAATGCAAGTTAACGGTTGTCGAGTAAACTATCCTTTTGGTATACTCCCGCAACTTGTGCCAGAAACGAAACTTATGCGTTTGATAATACATCAAACGCTTTGATTTAATGATGAAGTGAGGAGACAAAAGTAACATGCCACATGCCTGGGAAGAAGCGATTATTGTATTTCTGTCCAACCTGTTCCAGACAATTGACTGGTTGGGAGTCGTCATCATCATGGCGCTGGAGAGCGCCAACATCCCTATCCCCTCAGAGGTGACAATGCCTCTGGCCGGTTGGCTGCTGGTTGAAGACCAGGGCGGAACCTGGATGCAGGCGGCCTGGTTAGGCGGCCTATGGGGTGGATTTGGCTGTCTGGTCGGCAGCGTGATCAGCTATTGGGCCGGATACTTTGGCGGGCGTCCCCTGGTCGAGAAGTTCGGCAAGTACATCATGATTAACCCCCATGACCTCGAAAGGGCTGATAAATGGTTCCAACGCTGGGGGGATTGGACGGCCTTCATTTCCCGTTTGCTGCCAATTGTGCGTACCTTTATCTCATTCCCGGCGGGCGTTACCAAGATACGCTTCTGGAGTTTTTCAGTCTTGACCTTTGTCGGATCATTTATCTGGTGCGGGGCGCTGGCGGTTGGTGGCTGGTATTTCGGCTCACGCTGGGAAGAACTCCGGGCGATCATGCGACCATTTGATATCCCGATTGCGATCATCATTCTGGGTGGCGGTATTTATTACATCTACCGGCATATCACGCATGGAATGGTCAAGCACGAAGAACAGGCCGAACCGGAAGCAGGCGAGGCTGGAAGCAACTAAGTATGTCTCTCCGCAAGCGCCTGTTTGCCTGGTTTTTCCACACCTTTCTAGGTGGGCATGCCGACCTGGATGATCCGTTCACGCGGGATATCCGGGCACCGCTCCTGGCACAGGCGCAGGGCAGAGTCCTCGAAATCGGCGCGGGGGATGGAGGTAATTTACCCTTCTATCCCCCCGATATTGATCTGACCCTCCTCGATATCAATCCCTATATGCTGCGCTATCTCAAAACTGCTGCCGCTGAGATGGATGTCCAACCACACCGATTGGTGGTAAGCCAGGGAGAGGAACTACCTTTTCACGACAATTCTTTTGATACGATCCTGACAGTTCATGTATTGTGTTCTGTCCGGGATCAGGCACAGGTGCTGGGTGAGATCAGGCGGGTATTACGCCCCGGCGGGCGGTTCCTATTCATTGAGCACGTTGCCGCAGAACCGCATTCGCCGGTTCACCACCGCCAGCAAATGATCAACCCGGTCTGGAGTCTGGTAGGCGATGGCTGTCACCTGACCCGTGATACCGGCTCAATGATCAGACTGGCCGGGTTTAAGATGGCTGAGATCACCCGCTTCGAGGCGGGCTATCCGGCTATTGTCAGTCCACATGTGTTTGGCTCGGCACAGACATAAAAAAGCGCCGGTGGTAAACTCCGACCGGCGCAAGGGTTCTGAGTGTTAACAACTTACTCTGCCCGCACTTCTGCTTCAACCTGAACTTCCCCGGCGTTTTCAAACACCAGCGTGAGGGTGGCTTTTTGTCCTGGCTCTAACTGCTTGGTTAAGCCGATTAGCATGACATGCAAACCGCCCGGCTCGAGGGTGGCACTTCCCCCGGCAGGGATGACGATCTTCTCGACAGGCCGCATTCCCATCATACCGGTTCCCATGCCTTCGCCTTCCATTTCCATGTCGCCGCCTTCTTCCATCACGAAGCTTTCATGGATCTCAACTACTTCGGCACCATCAAATTTGGCGGCAATCAGGGCATCGTCTGTATCACCGCTGTTGGTGATTTCCATGTAGGCAGCTCCATTTCCTGCCATCATGGGAGAGGGCCGCATCCAGATATTCTCAATGGCGATATCCCCTTGTTTGGTAATCGCCCCGCCGCCGCAGCCTGCCAGTAAAACGAGGACAATCAGCAGAGCAGCTAATCTTGCAACCGTTCGCATGGTAATCCCTTTCCTGTTAAAAGAGTATCTAATTATGAAGATGATGTAGTTGGCTTTCTAAATATGAGCTTATCGATCTGTGATGTCTCGTACAAGGGTTATAAATTAAAAATCCCTGATAATATCTATCAGGGATTTTTATCCTCGTTTAGTGGTAGTTACTCGTCACGAGTACGCAGGTGTGGGTAGAGCAATACCTCGCGGATATTCGGCTGGTCGGACATCAACATAACCAGCCGGTCAACCCCCATGCCAAAACCCCCGTTGGGCGGCATACCATAGCGCATCGCTCGAAGGTAATCCTCGTCGATGGGGTGACCTTCCTCGGTGTCTCCGTAGAGATTCCCCATATCGATAAACCGCTGCTCCTGGTCAATCGGGTCATTGATCTCGGTGAAAGCGTTGCCCATCTCTGTCCCGGCAATAAAGAACTCGAACCGCTCGACGTGCGCCGGATCATCCGGCCTCATCTTCGCCAGCGGGCTGATATCGGTCGGGTAGTCGATGATAAATGTCGGCTGGATCAGGTTGGGTTCGACATCCGTTCCCAGCAGCGAGTCAACCAGCTTACCCCAGGTGCTGCCCGGATCGGGTTCTTTGCCTTTTTCACGCATCGCAGCCGCCAGTGATTCAGCATCGGGGTAGTCAGCATAATCAATGCCCGTATACTCGATAATCGCATCGCGCAGCGTGATCCGCTTCCAGGGGGGGGCCAGATTAATTTCGTGGCCCTGGAATGTCACGGTGGTTGTACTGTGAACCCGCTCGGCGACAAAGGCCACCATATTCTCGGTCAGCTCCATCACCCCGTAGTAATCGATATAGGCTTTATAGAACTCGATCTGGGTGAATTCCGGGTTATGCTTGCGGGAAACACCTTCGTTACGGAAGTCCCGCCCGATCTCGTAGACCGCATCGTACATCCCAACCAGCAAACGCTTGAGATACAACTCAAAGCTGATCCGCAGGAACAAATCCTGCTTGAGCTGGTTGTGATGCGTGACAAATGGCCGGGCGGCTGCCCCGCCGTAAATAGGCTGTAGAATTGGAGTTTCAACTTCCAGGAAGCCGTGATCGTCCATAAAACGCCGCAGGGCGCTGATCACTTTGGCGCGAATCATAAACACTTCACGCACATCCCGATTGACGGCCAGGTCCGCATAGCGCTGTCGATAACGCTCCTCTGGATCGGTGAAACCGCCATAGGTTTCTATACTACCGTCCTCAAGTTCGCGTTCCTTGACGACCGGCAAGGGGCTAAGCGCTTTTGACAGCAGTTTGAGTCCTTCAACCGCC
Source organism: Anaerolineae bacterium (assembly GCA_050288085.1). GTDB lineage: Bacteria > Chloroflexota > Anaerolineae > Aggregatilineales > UBA3940 > JBNKDD01. The sequence continues at coordinate 2,380 of JBNKDD010000012.1, read as the reverse complement.
ACGCTGACCTCACCCCGGCGGGTGCGCATCATACTGCCGGAAGCCTGGACAAAGTCAAACAGGTCAATCTCTTTGTTAAAGAAATTGATCGTTTCTTCGCCAACGACATCCTGCTTGATGAAAAGCTGCACCTGTCCGGTTCCATCCTCAATATGGGCAAAGGACAGTTTCCCCATCGGACGCATCAACCGGACACGCCCGCAGACAGTGACGGGGATAGCCTGGACTTCTTCACCTTCTGAGACGGCAGCTTCGGCTTCTTCAAAGGCTGAGACAGCTTCGTCTATGGTATGAGTGCGTTCAACTCGGAGGGGATAAGGATTAATCCCACGTTCGCGGATACTATTTAACTTGGCTTTGCGTTCGCGCTCTGGGTTATTGGTAGGTTCCCACACAGGTACTTCCCTTGAGGGTTATTCAATGGATAAAATACGATATTTGAATTCCCCATCTGGGGCTTCTACGCAGGCCTCATCGCCGACTTTCTTACCCCATAGGGCCTTCCCCAGGGGAGAAACATTGCTAATCAGCCCCTCGCGGGGAGCAGCCTCAGCGTTGCCAACGATGCGGAACTTTTCAGGATCATAACCTTCTTCCTGGATCGTGACAACACTGTTCAGTCGGACGCTGTCAGGCGGCCCATTCGACTCTTCATCTTCGATGATCCGTGCACGGCTGAGAATCGATTCGAGCTCTTGAATACGACCTTCAACAAAAGCCTGTTCATTTTTCGCGTCGGCGTACTCGGCATTCTCAATCAGCTCGCCGCCTTCTTCAAGGGCCTGGTGAAGTCTCCCGGCTACTTCCTCACGGCGTACCGTTAAAAGATGCTGTAATTCTTCCTCGAATTTACGATAACCCTCACGGGTCAAGTGGACAATCTCATGTACCATATTAAACTCTTTCCAATCCCATATATCCGAATAATGTAGAGGCAGGCGTTGTATTACACTTAACGCCTGCCCAGGCTGCTGCCTTTGGGTTTAAGCAGCAGCCCCTCCATATTTTAGATTTATAAAAGATCGCCTTACCCAGGCGATCTGAAACGCAAATATCAAATAAAAACAGATAATGATGTTTGTAGAAAAACTTATCTGTTTTCTGTGTAGTTGGGCCATTTAAGATGATTTTTCTGGCCCAACTTAATGTTTTTTGAAAGGGCACGTCCACTTTTCAACTACCTGAAGTTGATAGGGACTTATATAAAAACATTGGGCGAACTGGGCAATTTGCCCAGTTCGCTTAAAAACGTACCGTATTTTATCACACGGGTATCCGGCTGTAAAGCCTTCGCGCACTTTGACTGACACAAAAAGGCAAGCTAATCAAAGAGGGTTGACGCACGACAATAACTTCCTCTGTACGAGGTGAGGTATGGAGAAGCTTTCCAGACTGCCAGCCGATTTGTAAAGCAATAATACTCGAATTAGCAGTCTCGCCTGTTTGCCGAACACGGCATTAGCCTGATTTAGAAAACCTGCTAAAATGCTGACATTGTTACTAAGACCAAGGGGCTGGGGAGCAATGAAGCGTTATCAAATAGCATTTGCTGTTTTACTTGTGGGGGTTATAGCTTGCTCGTTTCCAAGTACTTCGCAGGAGGATGTCACAGGGGGTGATTCTCCAATTTCCGCCCCGGCGATACACTCCCCCACCTCGACGCACACGCCGACTCTGGCGGACACCATCACACTCACACCTTCTTCGACACCTTCGGCAACTTTAACGCCAACGCAGCTCGCGCCAGAGTTTATCAATGCACCTGTACCTGATGGGGCCATCGCACGGATCAGTCGGGGGTATATCCAAAATGCGATTGTATCTCCAGATGGTCAATATCTTGCTTTAGATACCACTACGGGACTCTATCTCCATGAGACCGATACATTTAAAGAAATCTGGAACGTTTCCTCTCTGGATAACATATCTTCGTTCTCATTTTCTCCTGATGGCGGTCATTTAGCACTCGGCACTGATACAGGCAATGTCATTTACCTTGATTCCGCTTCTTCCGAGATCCGTGTGGAAATGCAGGTGTCTGATATTGCAATCAGCTCAATAAGCTGGTCACCTGACCAAAACTTTGTGGTTGCTGCGACTAAAGAGCAGGCTTATGTGCTCGACGGCAACGGTCAGTTTATCAAGGAGATCGATCTACCGGATGTCTCTGAGCAAGGCTGGCTGGTAAAGGGCAGGCAAAGGTGGCTGCCGGACAGCCGTCACCTTTACATAACGGATTATCAAATAATAAACCAGATCTCGTTTGAGGAAGAAGAAATCAAGTTGGTTGATACGATTAACTTCGAGTATGCAGGAACTGCTGCTGTATCGCTATCATCCAACAGTCTGCAATTCTTTGTCGATGGAACCATATATACAT
>JBNKDD010000011.1:0-46215 GCA_050288085.1 Anaerolineae bacterium | reverse complement strand
GGGAGCCGGTGGCAAAGTGTTGGTTGGCAGTGATACCGGCGTGTAGGTCGGCTCACCGGGTTTTGCTGTCGGAATCGGCCTCGAAATTGGGGTATAGGTCGGGTCGCCGGGTCTGACCGTCGGAACCGGCGTTGAGGTCGGCGTGTAGGTCGGATCGCCGGGTTTGACCGTCGGAATAGGTGTGAGTTGGGCCGCCGCCGTCGAACCGGCCACGACCGTCCCACCTGCTCCACCCGGATAAACCGGGTCGAGGTCGTTGGGATCACAGCCAATACCAAACATGGCACAGGATTGGGTCAGGACATCTTTGACGATCCATTCCGGGGCAGATGGTGGGCCGTCGGCTTCCAGGCCATCAAGCGGAACCCCGACCGACCAGCCCTCGCCAACAGCCTGTGACTGCCCATTGGCGGTAACCTCGCCGCTGCCACTGGTCACCGAGAAGATCATCTCCCCGTCCTCATGGGCCTCTATCAAGCCATCGCCAAACAGGGTGACCTGGGTGCCGTTCACGGAGAAGTTCAGTCCGGCCCCGTCAGGCATCGTGATGTAAATCCCGTCAAAGGGGACGGCCTCGCAGGCAATCTGGCCGAAGCCGCTGGAAAAATAAAAAGCCTGCATGTCGCCGGATTCGTTGGTCAGGTTGGTATCGCCAAAGACAATGAAGGTCGCCAGTTCGCCGGGGCTGGTATAGGCAATATTCGCTTCCAACTTGAACAGGGCCACCCCCCAGACCTGGTTATCTAAATCCATCGGTGAGGCGGATAGGCTGTACAGGTCTTGCACGTCGATCACGTCACCGACCGCGTCAAAATTTACGGGCGCACCCGGATTGAGTTCTGCCTCCAGGCGAACATTGCCATAACAGGCCTGATTGCCGTCGATCCGTTCACAGTTTGAGTCGGTTAAACTCAAAGCGCGGCTGATCAACTGTTCACAGTTCACCGTTTCTTGCTGCGGCTCACTGTTTGAACGCACCCAGAAAATACTGGTAGCCGTGATCAAACAACCGCTAAACAATAGTGCCAGCAGAATCCAAAGGGGAAATCCCCTGCGCTGGTCCTCTTCCTCTTGCGCCGGGGTGGCTTCCTTCCAGTTGTCTTGATCGGCGTCTGACCCCCAGCTCAGATTGGAGTCCGGGTCGATATCATAGGTGACCAGTTGGTCAAGCCGTTCCTGCGCCCAGGTCAATTCGGGGGCACGCGCCAGGATTTGGCGGAGATAGAGCATCTCCTCGCGGTAATTATCGGTCAGGCGGAGCAGCAGTCCCCAGGCTTCCAGATTATCCGGGTCTTCAGCCAGGAGATCGTTCAACATGCGACGGGCCTGATCCCGGTTATTGGACTCGATCAGGCGGTAAGCGGCAGCGATTCGATCCTGACCGTATTGAGGTTGGCGACGCATCGTGAAATCCCTTAAAGCTAAATCCCCCCAGATGTTAACGTGAACTGTTTATTCTTTATTATATAGCATGTCATGACAGTTATGGGTAAACAGCTTTTCCCCTGCCCCGTTTCGCGCTACACTGGCGACATGAACATAACCGTAGACGTATCCCCTGCTGTGAACGGTCGGGCCGGGTTGGGACGCTATGCGGCGTCAGTGGCGGCGGCACTTGCCCAGCAGCAGCCCGACTCGATCCGCCTGTTTGCCAATCTCACCACCGAGGCAAAAACCCTACCCGAACTGGCCGGGCTGCCGATTAAGACGATCAAGGCCGGGTATAAACCCTGGCGAATGGCGATCTGGCTGGCGCAGATCGGGCGGATTGGCTTCAACCCGATCATTGGGCCGACCGACCTGTATCACTCCACCGAGCACCTGTTGATGCCCCTGCACGGTATACCAACCGTGCTGACCGTCCACGACCTGATCTATAATCTCTTCCCGGAGCATCACAAAAAGCTCAACTATTGGTATCTCAATGCGGCGATGCCGCTGTTCGTCCGGCGGGCCGAACACATTATCACCGTCAGCTATCACACCAAATCTGACCTGATGCGGCTGTACGGCACACCGGATGAGAAGATCACGGTGGTCTATGAGGCTGCCGCCCCACACTTCAAGCCACAGCCCGACGACGAAATCGCACGCGTGCGGGCCAAATATAATCTACCGGAACGCTACCTGATCACCGTTGGAACGATTGAGCCACGTAAAAACCTGGCCCGGTTAGTCCAGGCGTTGGCCCAACTCAGGCAGGACCATTCACTCGCCGATCTGCGGCTGGTGGTGGTCGGATCAGAGGGCTGGCTGACCGAGAGCTACCACCAGGCTATCGACCAGTTCGAGCAGCAAGAAGCCGTGATCAGGCCCGGTTATGTCCCTGATGCGGATTTACCCGCCATGATCGCCGGGGCGACGGCAGCGGTTAGTGCTTCGGTGTATGAGGGCTTTGGACTGCCGGTGCTTGAGGCGATGGCCTGCGGAACCCCGGTCGCGTGCAGCAGCACGTCGAGTGTCGGGGAGATATCGCAGGGGGCGGCGCTCCAGTTTCAACCGGAGAACGTAAGCCAGTTGTGCGCCGCCCTACGCGAGCTGATTGAAAAGCCCGCCCTGCGAGCTACTCTCCGCGAGAAAGGCCTTGAAAAAGCTGCGACGTTCTCGTGGGAACGAGCAGCCAGGGAAACCTGGGCCGTATACGAGAAAGCTGCCGCCGGGTGATCACCAGATCAGCGGGGCAACCGGATCTATCTTCTGACGTGCTCTCTGATCAACCTCCGACGATTGCTGTGCTGCACATTCATTACAAAGAGAACCATGTTGGGGTGCAAGCTCATGTTCACGTTTAAGCCCCTGGCATTGGGGACAGGTGTATCCCCGCTCCAGGTCTGCCTTCATCACGGTGATGGGAGTCTGATCGTCGTCCCCATCCACCGCATAAACAATTTTGCACATGGCATTACAACAGGAAACCACTACACCGAAGCGCCCGGTCAATTTGTGATAAATCAGGCAGCCTACCCAGAACCGTCGAGACGATTTCTCTTCTTTAACCCTCATAATCCTGTGCTTTCAATAAGAAGGTATCAATAATTTCTTAGCCCAACTTTTTTATTTTACGACAGATCAGTGGTGCTATTTATGAATTTTTGTGAATTTTTTCATCATGGGATGATTGAATTTGTTATAAGAGTCTTATATCGGACATCACTAAAAATATGCAAATATGTATATATATATGCGTTTACGATAGAATCTCCCCATTGCTGTTTAACTCTTTGTTCTTTCTAAAATCTAATATGTCTACCACAAACTACAAACCATTTGACGTTGCAATTATAGGCGGGGGTATCTCCGGCCTGAGCACAGCCTGGTATTTACAAACGGCCTCTGTCTCCTACACGGTGCTGGAAAGCGCCGAACGATGGGGCGGAAAAGTCCTGACAGATTACCTGACCAGCCCAAAAGGGGAGCCGTTCATCATTGATGCTGGCCCCGAATCTTTCATCACCCGCAAGCCCGAAGCCTGGGAGCTGGCGCACGAATTAGGGCTGCAAGATCGGATCGTCGGGGTCGGGAATGAGGCAAGTGGCACCTATATCCTCGATGAAGGACGGGTGCTTCCTGTGCCGCTTGGCCCGGTATCATTCATTCGATCCCCCTTGATGTCAGCCCGCGGCAAGCTGCGGCTGTTAGCGGAACCCTTTATCCCTGCCCGGCGAGATTATGAAGACGAATCCCTGGCAGATTTCGCCAGCAGACGCCTGGGGCACGAGGCGATGGAGAAATTTATCGCTCCCATCCTGGCCGGAATCTACAATACCAACCCTGAGCAGCAGAGCATCATGACGACCTCTCCCGTTATGCGCGAGATGGAGCGCGAACACGGGGGATTGTTCAAGGGATCATTTGCCCGGATGCGCGCTCGGCGGCAGGCAGCAAAGAATGGACATGTCCGCCCGCCTTCATTTATCGCTTTTAGACAGGGAGCACAGGAGCTGGTCGATAAGCTGGTTGAACAACTAACCGGCGATCTTCAACTCAAGGCTCAAGTTACAGCGATTACGAGGATTGACGATCATTACAGGTTGGCCCTGTCGGATGGCCGCGAAGTTCAGGCCAGAACCCTGATCCTCGCCACACAAGCCAATGCCGCCGCCAAATTATTGCGTGATACTGCACCGCAGGCCGCCGACCTGTTGGCCCGGATCAGGCATAACCACATTGGGACGATCTCCCTGGCTTTTCGAGAGCGTGACATTCAAGGGGTTAACCGGGTGCGCGGTTTGATGATCCCCCGGCGCGAGGGCCGGATGATCGATGCGATGACCTGGACATCGGAAAAGATGGATGGCCGCGCCCCGGACGGCTATACGCTGCTGCGGGTGTTCTTCGGTGGAGGTGCGCCGGAAACCACCAGCATGGACAGCGAATCTTTGCTCGCCATTGTACGCGGTGAACTGAAAAAGATCATCGGATTAGATGCCGAACCGATCGCCATCAGCACCTTCAGCTGGCCTGATGAATATCCTCAAGCCGATGTCGGACACCTTGCTCTGGTTGATTCAATTGAGAAAGCCCTCCCCGAAAACATTTTTGTGACCGGAAGCCCCTACCGGGGACTCGGCGTACCGGATTGTATCCGGCAGGGGAAACAAACCGCACTGGAGACGATCACCTTACTAAACGCCCGCGCTTAGTTCTGATAACAGGAGAACCATGAAAACCCTCGTCCGCATCCTCAACTACATTCGCCTGGCGGCCTTTCCAATTGGCTATGGTCTGACCGGGGCATTTGTCGGCGGCACGCTGAACCGCATCATGCTGGCCGATATCGCCCTGCCCGCCTTCCTGGTGGGTTTGCTCTTTGCCGTAACCGATCTCATTTCGCCGGTCAGAATATGGCTGGGTTATCGTTCGGATGGCTTCCCGATCATGGGCCGCCGCCGGGAACCATATATCGTCATCGGTTCTATATTTGCCGGGATCGGCGTGGCGGTGGTCGTGTTAACTGCCGTCAATATTGAACCGGGAAATGCCCTGCTGGTTGTCGGCGGGCTGCTGGCCTTTATTATCTATGGCTTTGGGCGCAACCTGGCTCACAACACTTTCCAGGCGCTGTTGTCCGATACATTCACCGGCGATCAGCGCCCACGGGCGATTACCCTGTATGAAATCGCGACACTCCTGGGTTTTGTTGTGGGTGCACAGGGATTGGGTGCAGCATTTAAAGAGTACGATCCGGGCCGGTTAGTGACCGTTGCCATTGGCGTGGTCGTGATTTCCTTTGTGCTGGCTGTGTTTGCCGCCATCAGCCAGGAACCGCGCACCGAAACGACTCAGGAAGCCACTGAGAAGGCCCGCGAGATTCCCTTCGGGAAGATCGTTAAAGATGTGGTACTGGCCGATCCACAGGTACGCTTATTCTTTATGCTGGTGATGTTCACCTTTGTAGGCACTTTTGCCCAGGATATTTTCCTGGAACCCTATGGAGCCCTGGTCTTAGGAATGCCGGTCGGTGAAACCTCCCAACTGAATGCCTTCTGGGGAATAGGGATCATCATATCGATGCTGCTTTCCGGCCTGCTGCTGATCAAACTGCTGGGCTATAAGACGGTGCTCCGCATCGGCCTGCTCTTCAGTGCGGTGGTCTTTGTAGGGGTTATCATTGCCGGAATATCCGGCAACGTTGGCCTGTTTCGGATAATGGTGCTGTTGATGGGCCTGGGTACCGGGCTGTCCGGAGCCGGACTGTACACCGGGCTAATCGAATTCACAACGGTCATCCGGGCCGGGCTGCTGATGGGGGTATGGGGCGTTGCCAACCAATTAGGCCAGGCCCTCGGTAATCTGATCGGCGGCAGTACGGTGAATCTGGTGCAGGTTGCCACCGGCGGCAATACCATGCTCGCCTATACGGCGGTATTCGTGGTTGAGATCGTCATGCTGCTCGTTGCCCTGAGCCTATCAACAAGCCTGGATGTTGCCAAATCCCATGCGGCAGTGGAAGTCCAACAGGTAGGGATTGCCTGATTTCTGCAACACAAGACAGGGCTGCAAATTGTTGCACCGCCCTGTCTTTTTTCCACCTGAAAATTCAGTTTAGCAAATCACCGGGACAACCTAATCCAGTTCTAGTTGGTCATACTTACTATCAAGGGTGATAGTCGGCGTGTCAGTTGGCGACGGGGTGATAGACGGCGTTGAGGTCGGGGTGTTGGTCGGCGTGCCGGTGTTGGTCGGGCTGGGGGTGATGGTCGGCGTTGGGGTTTTTGTGGGTGGGCTGAATTGAGCTGTTGTGGGCTGCGGCGTGACGGTTGGCGTGTTGGTTGCAGTCAGGGTGACGGTGGCGGTGACGGCAGAATTCACCACGTAAAAGCTGACGCGCGCTTCTGAACTTTCGCCGCTCGTATTGAAAACAAGGAGCCTGATCGTATTTGGGCCGTTAACTACATCATGCAGATCTACCTGGGCTAAAGGCCCATCCACAACCTCTTGTGAGGTTTGCCCCTGAATCGTCGTCCAGTCCGTAGGGGCGGATCCCGTTCCAATTTCAACCTGGTAGTATGAGAAGTCCGGCATCCAGGCCGTCCCGATAACGATCAGCATCCCCTCCAGCTCGGAGTCTGAGAGGGGTTGAGTGATGTTGATTGACGGCGTAACAGGCAGATCGGTGGCTGAAGCGGTTGACCCAGGGGTGCGTGTCGGCGCTTGGGGCGGCTCAGTACCGTCGAGCATACCCGACAGAGCCAGCCCGCTTATCCCCAACAAAACAATGAGAACCACCAGGCCGACGCCGATGGCGACCAGCAATATGATGGGGCGTCTCCGCTTCGGTTTGCCGGGCACAGGCGTTGAGGCAGCGGGATCATAGCCATCCATTGTCAGAACTTCAGATGGTACGGGGGCAGCCAGTGGTGGAGGAGGTGGTTCGACGGGTAGAGCATGGCTGGAGGTAAAATGGCCTACCTCCGAGGGCCGGGTCTCATCCAGCGGTGTCGGCAGCATGCTGTCGCCAATGCCATGAGCCGTAACCACCCGCTTCAAATCCGCTGCCAGATCAACCGCACGATGGTAGCGATCCGCCGGTTTTTTCGCCATCGCGCGCTCCAGGATGCGCTGCATCGCAGCCGGTAGATCGGGGCGAGCAGCCTGCACATCGGGAACCGGCTGGTTGACGTGAGCCAGCAAGGTTCCCAGCGGCGTGGCAGCCTGGAAGGGCGGCTTACCGGTCAGCATCTGGTACAGGATCACCCCCAGCGCGTAGATGTCAACCGCGGCGGTGAGGTCTTTTGTGTCAGCGAATTCCGGGGCCATGTAAGCAGGTGTTCCGACGAACCCGCTGCCGGTCAGTTGGGTGGTTGCCTCTCTGATCTTGGCGATCCCGAAATCGGACAGGTAGGCGTTGTCATCCTCGTCAAACAGGATATTGCCCGGCTTCAGGTCGCGGTGAATCACCCCGTGGTCGTGGGCTTTATCCAGTGCCGGGGCCAGTTGATCAATGATGCGGTGTAGTTCAGCCAGGGATACCGGCCCGCGTTTGATCCGGTCGAGGAGAGAGCCACCGGGCATATAGCGCATCACCAGATAGGGCTGGCCTTCATATTCGCCAAAATCGTAGACGGGCACAATCGCCAGATGTTCCAGGCCGGCGATTGTCATCGCCTCCCGTTCGAAGCGGCTGATAAAATTCTCGTCGTGGAGGAATTCGCGCGGCAGCACCTTGACCGCCACACGGCGTTTGAAGCGGGGGTCATAGGCATAGTAGACGGTCGCCATGCCACCCTGCCCCAATTGAGACTGCAACTGATAGCGGTCTATTTGTTTGCCCACGGTTCCACTCCCATTTGATTGGAAACCTTGTTTTTGTTATAGCATAGATGTGACGGGCAAGCCAACCGGGATGTTAATCGGGTGCGTTTCACCTTGTTGGCGAAGGCCAGTTAGTTACCCCCCGTGATGCTCCACCTGCGGTGTTCGCATCATCCGCCCCCCTTGCAAGGGGGGCAAAATTCGAGCGACAGCGAGAATTGGGGGGTAATGATTACTAGCCAAATCCACCCTATTAGTTCGCAAATAAAAGGCGGGGTTCCTGATAACACAGCATGCCTCTGCCTATCCTTCTGAATCGTCAGCCGCTCAATATTCCCTTCCTCTGGTAGACGATCAAAACAAGCGGTACGATAGAGAGCGAATACGGCGGCGCGGGCATGGATGGCTGCCGGGAGCGATTACCAAAGTGGAGAGGCAAATGAAACACAATACCTGTTTGCCCTGGATGGCTGTCATATGCGGGCTATTATTGAGTCTCCAGGGATGCCAATCACAGGCGGCGGACACCGTCACGCTATCCAAATTGTTAGTACATCCAGGGTGTGGATCTGCTTGCTGGCAGGGCATTGAGCCGGAGAAAACCACGGTCGATGAGCTTGTTCAAATCCTTGAGGAAAACAATATTGAATATGCCCGCAATGATATTGGGTTTAAAACTGAAGAATTTGTTTGGAATATCGAAGAGAACGACTTGCTTTGGCCGGAAACAAGAAAAGCTTCTTACGATATGCATGCATATTTAACAAATTATTCAGAGGTTGACGAAATCAGGGTCCTTCAAGTTGGATTTGCAGCCGTGAATCTATGTGTTTCGACCGTTGTTGATTCATTTGGCACACCTGACGAAATTGTAGAAACCGCTGTGCTCAACCTTTTGTATTATGAAAAAGATTTAGTGTTTTTTGCAGACAAACAATCAGGCAGGGTAAAAAGCTTTCAAATACATTCCGGGGAAAATCTACAGTTAAATTATAGTGATCTTCCAGAAATCAATATCTCAGATTTCCAGGAAATGATCTCGCATGATTGCGTTGACCAATTCAGCGATTAAAAACCGCGCACAATTGCCGATAGGTGCCTGGATGGGGAGGGTACTGATGAAGATGAAACTACTTGCTCTTATTGGGATGATGATGCTTCTGTCAGCCTGTAGCCAATCAAACCAGCCAGAGTTGCAGGATTTCCTCTCAGATGATGATTGCTCTGCCTCTTGTTGGAACGGCATCCAACCGGGCCAAACCACAGTCGATGAGCTTGTTCAAATCCTTGACGAAAATAATATTGAATATGTCCAAAATGCTATGTTTTTAGACCAGCAGCTTACCTTTTCACTTGATACTGATAACCCACTTTGGCCGGATAATATCACTCCAGAAATGGATATTATCATAAGTGATTATCTTGATCCCGATAATAACAGCGTTCTCCTGGTACGATATGTCAAAGTCAATGTGTGTTTGTCAACCATTGCAGAGGTATTTGGTTTACCGGATAAGGTAATTACTTCAAGTACAAATGCGACTCTTGTTTACTATGACGAGGGAATGGAGTTTTTCTCAAATAAGCAAGGCAGTGCGGCAAAGACTATTCAACTTCGCTCACCTGACAATCTCAGACTCAGTTATGAAGATTCGCCAACCATGAGTCTTGAGCACTTTGAAGAAATGATCACACAAGATTGTGAAGATAATTTCTAACAAAATGTGTCGTTAACCAGCTATTGGTCTGCCCAATGGTAGGGACACGGCATGCCGTATCCCTACGAATTTCATTTCTTTAGATTTTCACCAACAATCCCTCATGCGGGCTTAATTCCAGTGCGGCCAGATCGACCGGGCCACTGCGCTCGGCGGTGGTGTTGATCAGGATTTCCCCACCCGTGCCCAATGTTGACAGGTCAAGGGTGTGATGTTGATCGCTGTAGTTCAACATGATCAGGGCGCGATCACCGTCATGCTGGCGGGTGTAGGCCAGGACATCATCCGGCAGATCATCGAGGAAAGTGAAGGTACCCTCGCGGTGCAGGACCGGCAGGTCACGGCGCAGTTTGAGCAGCCGCCGGGTGAAGTTCAGATGTGAAGCCGGATCGGGTTCCTCGGCAGCCGCGTTGACCTGCCGGTAATTCTCGCCGACCGGCAGCCAGGTTTCAACGCCTGCCGCAGCAAATCCGGCGTTGTCTGAATCATCCCACTGCATCGGGGTGCGTTCGGGGTCACGGCCTAAGCCCAATCCCGGCACCTGAAGCTCCCAGGGGTCTTGTATCCGCTCCGGTGGGATGGTCACGTCTTCCATGCCAATCTCATCGCCATAGTACATGGTTGGTGTTCCCCACAGGGTGAGCAATAACATCTGCGCGGTGCGGGCGTTTTCCGGGCCGTAGCGGGTGGCGAAGCGGTGTTCGTCGTGGCTGCCGATCACGAAGTTGGGCCATGCGCCTTTGGGCAGTGCATCATAATAACGCTGGATAGTCTCGCGGAAGGCGGCTGCATTCCAGGGGAGATGTATCATCATAAAGTTGAAGGGGACGTGCAGCCCGTTCAGGTTCTCACCGTAATAAGGCACCAGCTTGGCCGGGTCCATGAAATAGGTTTCGCCGATAACCGCCCGTTCCTCGTACTCATCGAAAACGGCCCGAAGCTTTTGTAAGAACGCCTGCCGCTGATCGGGCCAATCGCAATCATAGATATGTTGCTGATTATCGTAGTCCCCCATGTTTCTGCCATGAGTGTTACTGTATATAACCGGGTTATCGAGCATGTCGGGGTGCTTGAGGATATAGAAGATCACATCGATCCGCAGCCCGGACACGCCGCGATCCATCCAGAAGCGGATCACGTCCAGCATGGTCTTTTCAACGTCGGGATTCTGCCAGTTCAGGTCGGCCTGTTCTTTCAGGAAGGTGTGTAGATAATATTGCTGGCGGGTGTCGTTCCACTCCCAGGCCGGGCCACCAAAAGCCGATGCCCAGTTGTTGGGCGGGCCGCCATCCGGTTTGGGATCGCGCCAGTAGTACCAATCGGCTTTCGGATTATCCCGCGAGGACCGCGACTCGATGAACCAGGGATGCCGGTCGGAAGAGTGGTTCGGTACATAGTCGAGGATGATCCGCAGGCCGCGCTTGTTGGCTTCGGCCACCAGTTGGTCGAAGGTTTCCAGGCTGCCGAAATCAGGATGGATGCCGGTATAGTCAGATACGTCGTAGCCAAAATCGGCCATCGGCGAGGGGAAGATCGGCGAGAGCCAGATCGCATCAATGCCGAGTGAGGCCAGGTAATCAAGCCGGTCGATGATGCCCTGTAGATCGCCGATCCCATCGCCGTTGCTGTCCATAAAGCTGCGGGGATAAATCTGGTAGACAACACCGTGTTTCCACCAGACATGATTTTGATCTCCCACTACTCTATTCTCCTTGTAGTACACCCCAAAATAAAGTCCGGGAATTATAGCGCGGAACAATTACGCCTTGCCTCTATCGGGTAAATCGGTTTAAATTGTGCTGAGGGGCATTTCTCTATTATCGGGGGAGACATCAATACATGGTTCGTAGGCAAAATCTGATCATCCTGTTCATTATTCTTCTACCTGGACTGATAGCCTGTAACTTACCGGCGGTGCAGCAAGCGATGACGGCATCCGCGCCGACTCCGACCGCCCCCCGATTCGAAGACCCAACGCCAACCGTAGAAACTGAGCCTGAGCCTACTCAAGCGCCCACGCCTACCTTACGGGCCACCACACCGCCGCATCCCAATGTGCTCTCGATTGCCCCGGAGAACATCACCAGCATTGAGATGAAGTGGTTGGTTGAACTGGACGATGGGAAGTTAGCGGCGCTGACCTGGTCACCGGACAACCGGTTGTTGGCCGTCTCAGGGCAATCGGCCATCTACCTGATTGACCGGGCTTCCGAGGGCGAGGTGCTGACCTGGTTCGATTTTGGCAGCCCGGCCTACCAGGTAACTTTCAGCCCGGATGGGGGCGTGTTTGGCGCGTCATCCGGTTATGCGACCAACCCCAATGTGCGTTTGTGGAATATCAACAGTGAGTCGACGCTTGAGTCCTGGAATGAGCTCTTTGAGGGAGCCGGTGTCCTGGCGTTTTCACCTGACCAGGTGACGGTCGCGACCGGTTACGAAGATGGTTCGGTGCGGTTATGGGATTCATCTACCCGGCAGGTGACAGTTGAATTGACCGGGCCGGAAGGGGTGTATGAAGTGGACTTCTCCCCGGAAGGTGACCGGCTGGCGGTATCGGGCCAGTTTGACGAGGCCCTGCTAACGATCTGGGATATGGACGGTAACCCGGTGGGTGCGTTCTCGCCGCTGGGATTGATCGCCGGGCCGGTGGCTTCCCCACTGCTCTCCCCTGATTGGAAAACGCTGGCCTGGATTTCTCGCGGCACGGTGGTGCTGATCGACTCGGACAGCGAGGAAGAACTTTTACGGTTTGACCACGAGGACTTTGTACAGAGTGTGGCCTTCTCGCCAGACAGCCGGTTATTGGTGACCAGCGCTCTACAAACAGTAGCAGGCGACTTCCTGCCGGTGGTGCAGGTCTGGGATACGCAAACGGGCGAAGTGCTTCACAAGCTGGTGCTCGATGCCATGCCAACCCGGTTGGCCTTCTCACCGGATGGTACGCTCCTGGCAATGGTGGTTGACCAGACGGTGGTCGTCTGGGGGCTGGGGTCGTGAATCAGACGGTGGATGGCTTATCTCACATCTGCTGCTAACTGATCCGTCTCGGCAATCAGGCCGATAATCCAACGCGCCGTACCCCGCGTGTCGTCAATCCGGGCATCGCCGCTGCATATATACTTAATGCTCATCACGCTCGACTATCTCAGGCAGTGGAGCTCCCTCCGGCGGTTTCTGGCGAACATCCAACAGGTAAAACATGGCCGCCATCTCCGCCGGGGTGTATTTCTCTTCTTCTACGATCCACCAGGTGATGATCTCCAACAGGGAACCGGATTTGTAATGGGCGATAAAGGAAATCGGTAGACCCGGCACAGCCTCAGCAACCAGCTTCGGTGGTATCTGCCGCCGTACAACCTCTGTTACAAATTCCTTTGCCCGGTGAGCCAGCAGCGCATTGCCCTGACCACCCAACACCATTTTCAGCAAATCCCGGTTGGAGTCGGCATATTCAAAAACAGCCAGGTAGAGTTGGTAAAGGCTGGCTTTATGCCTGGTATTTCTGGGAATATACACCTGGATTCGTTCGATCAGGTCGGTGGTACTCTCCTCAAGGATTGTCCAGACAATATCCTCTTTATCGTTAAAGTGAACGTAGAACGTTCCCCGCCCCAGGTCGGCCCGGTCGGTGATATCCTGGATGGTAACAGCGTCGTAGCCGTTTTCCAGCATCAGGTCAACGGTCGCCTGCTTGAGCCGGTTGCGGGTGCGCAGTTTGCGCCGTTCAAACCGGTTGAGTTGTGGTGCTGATTCCGACATAGAACCCCCTATTAATTAGACATGTGTCAATATTGTACGGGATACAATATTGACGTTCTGAAGAAACTCGTCATATTGAATCTTGAAGCGCCCTCATATATGAATTATACTACAAACATGACACTATGTTCAATTAAGACAGCGTGTTCAAGTATAAACTTTATCGTGGGATAGTTCACAAGTTGCTACAATCAGGTCATGGAGTAGTGAAACAAAGTAATGGTAGTCGATATCCGAATACAAAAGGTCGTGCGTGACCTGTGGGAAAATAAAACCCGCACCATCCTGGTAGCGCTGGCAATTGCGGTCGGAGTGTTCGCATTTGGCGTGGTCGGATCATCCCGGATTGTATTGCAAGCTTCCCTGACCAGCGCCTATGAATCATCTAACCCGGCTGATGCCATCATGTACGTTACCCCATTCGACGATTCACTGGTTGATTTTGTGAGGGGGCTGCGAGAAGTTAGCGATGCTGATGGCCGCCGCGAAACAAGCGTCAATATCGAGGATGTGACCGGCGACCGGGATACCTTTTACCTGTATGCTATCCCTGATTTCGACAATGCCCACGTGGCAAAAGTCACCCCCGAAACCGGCAGTTGGCCGCCCCAACGCCGCGAAGTTCTGCTGGAGCGCTCTGACTATAACATCGCTGAATTTCCAACCGGTGATACGATCCATATCGAACTACCGGACGGCACACCCTATGATTTACAGGTGGTCGGTACGGTCCATGATATATCGAAGTTCCCCGCCCAGAACTATAACGAAGGCTACGGCTACATCACTCTGGATACCCTGAGCTGGATGACCGGCGGAAGGTACTATAACCGGCTGCTGATTAGATTGGAAGATACCTCCAACCGGCGTCAGGTGGAACAGACCGTCACGAAGGTGCGGGAGCGGATCGAGAATGAGGGCTATGTCGTGAGCAGCGTCGAAATCCCCAGGGGGCACTGGGGGATGAACATCGTGCTGACGATTGCGGTCGTGCTGGGGGTGATCGGCACCTTCAGCCTGCTCTTAAGCGGCCTCCTGGTATTGAACACCGTCTCCGCCCTGCTCCAACAGCAGATCAAGCAGATCGGAATCCTGAAAACGATCGGGGCACGCAGTAAGCAGTTGATGGGCGTTTACCTGTCCACCATCCTGGTTTATGGGCTGTTGGCGATCTCCATCTCCATTCCGCTGGGCGTGGTCGGGGCGCAGGGCTTCTGTAACCTGGTGGCCCAGACGGTCAATTTTGATGTGGTGAATATGAGCCTGTCACCGCCCATTCTACTATTGCAAATATTTGTCGGGCTGATCGTGCCGGTGGTGGCCGCCATTGCCCCGATCTTGAACGGTACACGCATCCCCGCCCGCGAGGCGATCTACGACCAAAAGAGCAACGATGCCCTTCTGAAAAAAGGGTTGGCCGATGGCCTGTTCGAGCAGATCAGAGGACTGCCCCGCCCCCTGATGCTCTCGCTGCGAAACACCTTCCGGCGAAAGGGACGGCTGCGGCTGACCATGGGGACACTGGTGGTAGCCAGCGCGGTATTCATTGCGATCTTCAGTGTGCGTTCCGGCCTGTTCGCGATGGTGGGTAATATCTTCAGCCTGCTGGATTATGATGCCCATGTGGACGTGGCAGGCTATCACCGCGTCGAACTGCTGGAGCGTGAAGCGATGCGGATTGATGGCGTGGTCGATGCCGAAGCCTGGAATATCGGAAGAGGCCAACAGGTCCGGGATGATGGCAGCGAGGGGCCTAATATCATCATCTACGGTATCCCGCCCGATTCCTCTCATACCAGTCCGGTCGTGACGCAGGGCCGCTGGATCAACCCCGGTGATGTGAGCGAGGTGGCCCTGACCGAGGATATGCTGAATAATGACCCCGATCTGCATATTGGCAGCCAGATCACCCTCCGGATCGGCGACGAGGAAGAAACGCTAACAGTGGTCGGCGCGGTATCGCCGTTGGGATCACCCCAGTTAGAGGGCTTTGCCTACGTCACCGACGAGTTTTATCAGCGTCACTGGGCGGGAATGCGCATGGCGAACCGGGTGGTGGTCGAAACGGAAAAGCATACCGCCGCATTCCAGGCGCGGGTGGCGAACGATCTCTCCGACCATTATAAGGATGTGGTAGGATTAGAGGTGATTCGCGCCGTCTCGATGGTTTCGTTCCAGAATGGTATCTCGGCTAACTTTAACATCATCGTCGGGATATTGTTTGCCATTTCACTGCTGCTGGCGCTGGTCGGCGGGTTGGGATTGACCGGAACGATGAGCTTGAATGTATTGGAACGCACCCGCGAGATCGGGGTGATGCGGGCGGTTGGCGCATCGAATCGCTCGGTCTGGATGATCGTGGTGGTCGAGGGTATCCTGATCTGCCTGATGAGTTCGGCATTGGGCGCGATGCTGGCTTATCCGATTGGCAGGGCGCTGAATGCAGCGGTCGGTGTGGCCTTCATCAACGGGCCGCTCGAATATTACTATTCGGTGAGTGGGGCATTCATCTGGCTGATATTTTCCATCATCCTGGCGGTAGTATCGTGTTGGCTCCCGGCCTGGAATGCCGTCCGGATCAGCGTCCGCGAGTCGCTGGCTTATGAGTAGTTTGAGTATTCGATATCAGGTCGTAGGGGCGACTGGCCAGTCGCCCCTACCAGACATAAAACACACAGGACATCTAACATGTTAGGATTGAGAACCAGAGTATTCACCGCCAACGTTGGCCTGAACGCCGATCTTTACCGGTCAAATGGCACAGCGCAGCTTGAACTTCGCAACCTAGAGAAAATCTACCGGACGGGCCTCGGCAAGTTCCCGGCGTTGAAAAACATCAACTTGACCGTCCACCCCGGCGAGATGGTGTCCGTCATGGGGAAATCCGGCGCGGGCAAAACCACCCTGATCAACATGCTGACGGGCATTGACCGGCCTACCCAGGGCGAGGTGATCATCGGGGATGTGCGGCTCAACGATCTAAACGAGGACGAGTTGGCGCTGTGGCGTGGGTTGAATATTGGCGTGGTGTTTCAGTTCTTCCAGCTCTTGCCCACCCTGACCGTGATGGAGAACGTCAAAGCGCCGATGGATTTATGCAAGGTCTACACGCCCAGAGAACGGGTTGAGCGGGCCATGCACCTGCTCGAACTGGTCGATATCGCCGACCATGCCCATAAACCCCCGGCGGCAGTTTCCGGTGGGCAGCAGCAGCGGGTGGCGATTGCCCGTGCGCTGGCTAACGATCCGGCGATTATCATCGGGGATGAGCCGACCGGCAACCTGGACTCAAAAACCGCCGATGCGATCTGGTCGATCTTTGAGAACCTGATCGGGCAGGGAAAGACCGTGCTGATCGTTACCCATGACGAAGACCTGGCAAACCGCACCCTGCGGAAAATCGAGCTGAAAGACGGACAGATCGTCAGCGATCAGTTGATAGGTTGACAGCCATCCTAACCCCACACGTCAGGGGAAGCGCTGTCGTTATAATCACTGGTCTGGAAATAGACCCGGCTGTTCTCGTTCAGCAGTGGGATGCGTGCCGCTAAGGTGATGGTATTGGCCTCTGTGTCAAAGCTAAAAGTCACATCTTCGCTCACCGTTATACTGGTGGTCGCATCTTCTGCCTTTAAGACATTCAGAACAAGGCCCTCACCAAAAGGTATCTCTTTTGTATTTTCGGGGTCCTGTACCATATAGATGGCCGCGATTGAATAATCGTTTATCCCATCGCCCTCGATATCTACCAGAACTTCCCAACCATATTCCCAGAAATTTTCCCCGATGCCGGGACGGTTGACCTTGATCATGTCGGGCAAGTCACGCAGGGTGAAAACGCCTTCGAGCATCTCGCCATCTCTGGTTGAACTGAAATAAAGGACATCAATAAAAGGCTCATAGACATCCCCCGGCATATCGCTTAATATACTCGTGGCATCCGCCGGAAGTGCTTCCGATTCGGGCGGAGCCACCTCGGTGACAGCGGGGATCGCGGCTTCGGCGGTAGGCATCGGAACCGTTGCCTCGACAGCGATGACTCTCTCAGTGCTAACTTCTTCCACCTCGCCCGACCTAAGCCACAGAAAACCAACCAACGCCGCCGCAGCAATAAAAACACAACCAAGCGCGGCAACAATCAGCGCAATGATTGGGAACGAAGCACCACGCTTTTTAGCCGGTACGCTCTCCTCCACAACATAAGGGTTGCCCGGTCGGGCCGGGGTCTGAGGCTTCCCCTGGTACACCATCCCCTGAAGTGTTTCTCGCAAAATATCCCGCATTTCGCCAGCGTTAAAGAACCGGTCATTCGGATCAGGGGCCAGCGCTTTGAGGATAACCCGCTCAACAGACTCCGGGATCGATGGGTTCTCAACACGCGGCGGCATGACCGGTACACCGGGCAGTTTACCGGTCAGCATCCGGTATAAGACCAGCCCTAAATCATAAATGTCCGTGCGGGGGGATAGTGCTTCTTTGCTGCTCTGGAAAAGGTAAGCCATACCAAAATCCGTGAGCATCGGGCGATCATCCGCCGGGAGCAGGATCTCATCTATTTTGACGTTTGAATGCGTCATCTCATGGAGATGAACATAATGCAGCGCATCGGCTAACTGGATGGTGATCTGGATGGCCTGTTGGAGAGAGAGTTGGCGGGCATCCAGCAGTGTGTGCGTTGATTGGATGAATTCCGTCACCATGTAGTAAACGTTATCCTGCATACCCATTTCAAATACCTGGACGAGGTTCGGATGCTGCAAATTTCTGAGGGTTTGTTGCAGGTGGGCAAAACGCGAGGGGAAACCGGCATCTTGAGTCAGTGGTGCGTGGAAGATTCTCACCATGGCATAGATGTTTTCACCAGGATGATAGGCTTTATACAACTCGGCTAATGCGCCTTTCCCCATATATTCTGTGAGTTGGTATTTACCAAATGTGTGTCCCAGCCATGAAGACATCTACTTTCTCATCCTTAATCCAATTCCTTCAGAAACAATCAGGTGGTGTTAAACGGCCCTATACTCATATTACCTCAATTTCTACTATTTGGGGTAGGCATTATAAACAGTTGATAAGGGCAATCGCTTCAAAATTATTTTGTACCTATTTTGTTCCACTTAAGCCGCCAGAACAACCTCCGGTCGTTCCAGTGGGTTTGAAGCGATTGCCCTAAACGGTTGATGAATTGAGCCCGACCCGGTATAGTTATAAACACATGGGCGCACAAGTAAGTGCGCCCATTTTGCGACCATCAGGGGCAAAGTGTACTTTGCCCTAAATTTTGGGGTAGTTCTTGTGGGTTTGGTGGGTTATAGAATAGTCACAAAAATAGTGTTGATGGTGTTTAGTGGTAGGGAATAGTGGAACTATTTATCGCTTTTCCCGTAGATGTTAGCAGGCAAATTTGTATACCTGCTATTTGTTCACAACTTCTACATAATTTCTCCACAAACCCTCCACGGGTGCAGGGTAGGATATTTCTCAGGTAGAACAGAACGGAGATGTGCTGTGATGTTAGGGAATGGAAAGGACAAAGAGAGACTCGGCAGCCAGAACGGTGACCAGACCGAGCATCTGATCGATCTACATACGGTCTTTAAGGCTTACCCGACTCCGGCGGGCGATTTCCCCGCCTTGAAGGGAATCGACCTGGTGGTGGATCGCGGTGAGTTTGTATCGGTAATCGGCAAATCGGGTAGCGGCAAATCAACCCTGATGAACATGGTGACCGGTATTGACCGCCCGACGACCGGCGAAGTATTCGTCAACGGGATGCCGGTTCACACCCTGAACGAAGGCGATGTAGCCCGCTGGCGCGGTTTCAACATCGGTGTGGTGTTCCAATTTTTCCAACTGCTGCCTACGCTGACCGTCCTTGAGAACATCATCATGCCGATGGACTTTTGCGGCCTGTACACCAAGCGCGAACGGCGTGAACGTGCCATGCACCTGCTTGAGCAGGTCGATATCGCCGAGCACGCCCATAAGCTCCCCACGGAAGTATCCGGTGGGCAGCAGCAGCGCGTGGCGATCGCCCGTGCGCTATCCAACGACCCGCCCTTGATCACCGCCGACGAACCCACCGGCAACCTGGACTCCCGGACGGCTGACGGCATTTTCCGGTTATTCCAGGATCAGATGGATCAGGGGAAAACCATCCTGATGGTTACGCACGATGCAGGATTATCGGATCGAACCACCCGGACAATTTTCCTGGCGGATGGCTTGATCGTTGAAGACACGAACGGCAACGGAAACGGAAACGGCAAAGGACATTAATTCCGGTCGGGGCAGGTCAGAACCCTGCCCCGGCAGCCGGTTTATATGCCTACGACCACATTAATCACAGCGTGTTCCTACCTCGCCCGACACTAGTTCTATCTTCAAAACCGAATACTTTACGCAAAGTTAACGTTATCAATATAGAATTGACGCGTTAATTTTAGTGATAGTTGTTGTATATTGGCGATCCCTGATTGCCACCTGGAGGAGTGAGTGAACGTCACCATGCCGATCAGCCCGCGCTGGTCGAAGGTCATCCGAGACCTCTGGACAAATAAAGTCAGAACCATACTGGTCATGATGGCGATTGCCGTTGGGGTATTCGCTTTTGGCAGTATGTTTATTACCCGCAAGGTGCTGTTGCAGAGCATGAACGAAGGTTTCGCCAGCACCAATCCGGCCACCATTACCGTCAGCATGTCATCTTTTGATGAGAGCCTGGTGCGCACGGTTCGTACCTTCCCCAATGTGAAAGAAGTATCCGCACGCGCTTCTGCTTCGGTGCAGGTCTGGAATGGTAAGAGCTGGTCGATCATGCAGTTAGATGCCGTGCCGGATTTCGAGAATATGACGGTCAGCCGGGTCAACTTAGAACAGGGAAGCCTAGACCCGCAGCGCCGCCAGGTGCTGCTGGAACGGCAGTCGATACTGAGGCTTACAAAGGACCCTGAGGGACCTGCAACTCCAAACGATCAGTTCCTCTCCTCGCTCGCTAACGCTCAGGTACCGGTAGAGATCGGGGATAAAGTCCTGATCGAACTGCCCGACAACAGCCAGCGCGAGTTGGAGATTGTCGGGACGGTGCACGACTTCAATGCCGTACCTGCCGGAATTGTCCCGGTGATCACCGGTTATGTCTCGCTGGATACGCTGACTCTGCTGGACTTATCCGATAACTATTCTACACTCGCCATCGTCACCGATCCGGCCATCACCGAGCAAGCGGAACTTGAAACCGTTGCAGAAAACACCGTCGATCTGCTGGAACGCTACGGGTACACGGTTTATTCCTCCGAGGTGACACCACCCGGCAAACACTGGGCCAGTGACCTGATCACTGCCCTGGTGCTGATCCTGGTGGTGTTGGGGTTCCTGGCGCTGGGCTTATCGGGCTTCCTGGTGATCAATACCATCACCGCGATCCTGACCCAGCAAAAACGCCAGATCGGGATGATGAAAGCGGTCGGCGCGCGAACCGGTGATGTGATCGGCATCTACTTGCTGATGGCAGGAACCTTCGGGGTGCTGGCCTTGCTGGTCGCTTTGCCGGTGGGCATACTGATGTCCTGGGGGATGTCGATCATCCTGGCGAACTTCCTGAACGCCGACACCTATACGTCGGTCTTCAAGTTTGCGAAGGAAGTCCCCCTGTGGGTGCTGGGTCTGCAAACCGTTACGGCGGTGATCACCCCGTTGGTCGTGGCGATGATCCCGGTGCTGAAGGGAACTCGCACCACCGTGCGCGAAGCGGTCAGCGACTACGGGATCACCGGGGCAGAACGTACCGGCCTGGTTGACCGGATTCTGGCCGGTGTGCGCGGTCTCTCCCGCCCGGTGATGCTCTCGCTGCGAAACACCTTCCGGCGCAAGGGGCGGCTGATTATTACCCTGCTCACCCTGTCGATTGCCGGGGCGATCTTCATCGCCGTGTTGAATTCGCGGCTGTCTATTCTGAAAGAGTTCTCCTCGGTTCTCAATATGTTTGGCTATGATGTGCAGGTTGCCTTGAGCAGCCCTCAGCCTGTCAACCGTTTGCAGCGTGAAGCGATGCGGGTTGACCATGTGGAGAGTGTCGAGGGCTGGGGATTTGCCCAGGGGACCATCATGCGACCTGATGGCCTCAGCTTAGAGGATTTGATGGTTGATGGAGAAGTAAGTAGTGGCGGCGGCGGCCATCCCGGCAGTGGAAGACGTGGTGCAAGGGCCGCTCAGGCTTCCGGGTCAGGAGAAGCCCCCACCGAAGAAGGGCTGTCACTGATGATCTTTGCGCCACCGCCTGATACCGCCTTCATCAAACCGACCATGCTAGAAGGGCGCTGGCTGCAATCTGGTGACACCAACAAGATTGTGATTGGCTCTGAGGTGCTTAAATCGGAGCCATACATCAAAGTTGGCGATGATATCCGCCTCGACTTTGGGGACTACACCCGTACATTCGAGGTGGTGGGGATCGTCAACCTGGTTGGCCCTGAGTTCGGCTATGCCCCATTTGACTACATCACGCGATTGCAGGGGGCAGCAGGCCAATCCTTTGTAGCGATGATCGGCTCTGACAGCGACGACAACAGCGTGAACGAGACTATCGCGCGGGATGTCGAGGAGCGTTTCCAGGAGATCGGGATTGGTGTCAGCCAGTCCGTGACATCAAGTTTCTTTATCGGCACAATCACCAGTATGGTTGACTTCTTTGTCTACTTCATGCTGTTTATGGCGGTGCTGCTGGGAGCGGTCGGCGGACTGGGATTGGCTTCGACGATGAGCCTGAATGTATTGGAACGCACCCGTGAGATCGGGGTGATGCGGGCCATCGGTGCGGCTAACGTCGCCATGATGCTGATCTTCCTGGCCGAGGGAATCCTGATCGGGTTATTCAGCTTTGTCATATCGATCTTCCTCAGCTTCCCGATCACCTATGGGTTTGTGGTTGGCGTCGGTAACGCCTTCTTCCAACGGCCTATGAGCTTTACAATCTGGCCCCCCGGTTATGTGATCTGGTTCTTTGTCCAGTTGGCAATCGCGACCCTTGCCAGCCTTGCCCCGGCGATGCGGGCTGCCCGCGTCAGTGTGCGCGAGGCGCTGGCTTACGAATAATCACCGATCATTTTGCAGGTTACGCCCGTGTATGTGACACGGGCGTTTTTGGTTACCACCGTAAACTTGAATCCCAACCCGAAGAATCCTATACTTCTAGACAATCAACTTAATCTGGAGAGAGAGAAACACGATGTCAGATATTCAGCGCTACGATCCGCCCCCTTCCCCGGAAGAACAGGCCGCGATGGTCCGCAACCTGTTTGACCGTGTCACATTGACATGGCGGCTGATGTGGGATAATCGGGTTGGTTTTCTGCCCAAGCTGATCCCACTGGTTGGATTGGCCTATGTTATTTCACCGGTCGATTTCCTGCCGGTAATGCTCACAGGGCCATTGGGCGTTTTGGATGACCTGGGCGCAATAGGCATTATCCTGCTGACCCTGGGCACATTCATCAAGCTGGCCCCGCCCGATGTGGTCAGCGAGCACCTGCGCGAGTTGGGTATAACAACCGCTCCCTTGAGCGAAGATTCCGACTCCGCCTATCCCGACGACGACGTGATCGACAGCACGGCGGAAGTAATCGAAAACTGATGAACAGCCTACGGGCCCGTCTGCTGCTATCCTACCTGGTGATTATCGCGCTGACACTGCTCGTGATCGGCGCGGCTTTGGTGGTCTTGCTGGGCCGTAACCCGCTCCCGGAGCAGTTGGCTTACCAACGTCTAAACGACATCGCCCGGGCCAGTCTGCGCGGCCTGAGAGTCGAAAACAACCAGCTCGATCTGGAGTTGGCCCAGGTCGCCGCCGATAACGATATCCGCGCCCTGAGGATCAGCCCAGAGCAGACGGTAGCCTTTGACAGCGCCGGGGAGTACCCAATCGGCTCCCCGATTGACCTGGAACGAACCCGCAACTCACCGGGCGGGCCACAAGGTGGGCCGCAGCAGTCAGGTGGGGGGCCGCCCAATTCCGCCGGGCAGGAGGGCGAGTTCATCGATCCCAACGGGCAAAAGTGGCTGTACATCGGGTTTGGGCGGCAGGGTCAGGCAACCAACGGGCATCTGATCGTCCTGGCTTTGCCCCAGCCGCGCTTCCCGACATTGGAGGCTTTCGGGGACAGCCTGCTCCGGCCTCTGGCCCAGGCCGGGCTGATCGGGGTGCTCCTGGCGATTGTCTTTGCGGTGCTGATCAGCAGTTCGGTGACCCGGCCATTGCGCCGGACAGCCGCCGCCGCCAACGCCATCGCCGATGGGAATTACGATCAGCAGGCCCCCGAAGAAGGCCCACGCGAGGTGCGCGACCTGGCCCAATCGTTTAACGAAATGGTCCAACAGGTGCAGGCGTCGCAGGAACTACAGCGCGAATTCCTGGCGAACGTCTCCCACGAACTGAAGACTCCGCTCACCTCGATCCAGGGATTCTCACAGGCGATCCTCGATGGGGCAGCGGATAACCCCGGACGGGCCGCCCGGATTATCCACGATGAAGCCGGGCGTATGCGCCGGATGGTGGATGATCTGCTCGATCTGGCCCGGATCGAATCAGGGCAGACCAAGCTCCGCCGGGAATATATCAGCCTGTCCGAACTGCTCACTCACGTGTTGGAGAACCTGTCGCTGCGGGCTGCCGAGCAGCAGGTCACACTGGGGCACGAGATAAGCCCACTCCCCCGGCTGACCGGCGACCCTGACCGGCTGGCCCAGGTATTCACCAATCTGGTTGATAACGCCCTGACGCACACCCCGGCAGGTGGTCAAATCTCGGTGCTGGCGGCACGGGAGGATGGCGGCGGCGTTCAGATCAGCATCAGCGATACCGGCAAGGGCATCCCGCCGGAAGATTTACCACACGTCTTTGAGCGGTTCTACCAGGTGGATAAATCCCGGAAGCGATCCGGGCAAAAAGGAACCGGCCTGGGGTTGACGATCAGCAAGGAGATCACCGAGGCGCACGGCGGGAAAATCTGGGCGGAGAGCGCCGAAGGCCAGGGCACGACCTTCCGTGTCTGGCTGCCACTCCCCCGCCCTCATGATGAAACCGTTTCGCGCATTCCCATGCGGCGGTGATGCTCAGTCCACCAACTTTACTCATGCAAAAAACGATGTAAGTTTATCTGACTTACATCGTCTTCACAGGTTGTCGGGTTATATTGGAGTGATCCCTGCACGCAGACTTGTCTTTGAATACTATAGGGTCAAATATGTCCGGCAGCGGCCAACCAGGTCAGCGAGCCTTCTAGCAGGTCATCTACGGAACGATAGGTCCATCCCAGTTCCTGTTCTGCCTTAGTGTTGTCGTACCAATAATACCTGGCCAGACACATATACAGGCTGCGGCTAAACGGTAGTCCATCGGTCAGTGGTTCAGTCACTGTGCTGATTGCCTTGAGTAACGGCAGTGGCATCTTGAAATTGGGCGGCGCTTTCCCGCTGATCACCGCTAACTGATCAAAGAATTGCTTGTAGGTCAGGTTGTGCCCGCTGATGAAATACCGTTGTCCAATGGTTCCTTTTTCCATCGCCAGGATCATGGATTCGGCTGCATCGCGGACATCGAGGAAGCCCATCCCAGCCTCGGTGTAGAAGGGTAATTTACCTTGCACAAAGTACACTACCATATTAGAAGACGACAGATAAACATCGCCAGGGCCTAAACAATAGGCAGGATACACACTGACAACCGGTGCACCAGCCGCAATCCGCTCCCTGACGACTGTTTCTCCCATTTTCTTGGAATCAAAATAGCCGATATTCATCCCACCTAGATTATAGGGATCACCTTCCTGCCAGATACATGGCTCTTCGCTTGCGCCCAGAGCAGTTACACTACCCAGATACACGATGCGTTTCACACCGACCTGTACCGCGGCATCAATAATGTTGGCTGCCCCCTCGGCATTGCTGGCAAACATGCGAGCACGTTCACTGGGTCGGGGTGAAACGTAGCCTGCAATATGGTATAGATACTCAATACCATCAACAGCCGCAGGCAAGGTTTCCGGCTCGGCCAGATCGCCTATCACGATGTCCGCATCCATCCCTTCCAGATTGGCACGATTGCTGGTGGGACGCACTAATATACGAGGTCTGATACCATTCTCGTTCAATTTATGAACAACATGTGAACCGATGAAACCAGTAGCTCCGGTAACAAGTATATCAGTCATATAATTGATTCCTTTGGCTGGATGACGCATTCTCCCGAGTGATGCGCTGCTCGGCCTGACAGAGTCAGTATAGCATTGTTGACAGTAAATGTCAGTTGTCAGAATGGATAGGGTGTATTTAGTGATAGGGGCAGACACCGGGGAGCGGTGTTAGGGAGTTAAAGAGCAACAATGTATTAAGCTGCCCCAGACATTAAATACACCCGAATGAGTGGGATGTACGAGCGACCTGTCAAGTCAGGCCCGTCCGCGTATTAAAGGCGATGTTCCATCGCTGGCAGTTCCGTGCTTGACCTGGCCGCGAAGTTCATTCGCGGCTCCCCGGCCTTGAGAAGAAGCCACCTGTACTGAACATGAGCCTATATCTTCCTCGCGACAATAAAATAATGCGACACCGAATCCGTTATTTTTTCAAGCTCAACGATTTGAAAATCTCCGCCGGTTATAAACGCTTTCAATTCAGAGCTTTTGAAGAGATTCACCTGTGGGACTAATCCCGTTTTTCCTAAGAGGGTTATAAGCGTACCCACAAATACCCCATTCTCTCCCAGGCAGGCCGAGGCAGAAATAAACAATCCGCCCGGTTTCAGCAGCTCGTTGATCCGCCGCACAACCTCCGGTATCTCTTGCAGTAAATGCAGAATATTGAAAGCCAGAATCACATCGTATGACTCTTCTGGATGGCTCCCATCAAATATCGTAGCCTGCCTGAAGGTGACATTCTCGGCTTTGCGCTCATCTGCATTTCTCTTTGCGACCTCGATCATCTTGGACGATTGATCAATGCCATGAATCTCCTTCACATGACCGGCGGCTTCGAGGGTATACATCCCAGTCGCACAGGCATAATCTAAAACCGTGTCGCTGCGATTGAGATATTTTCTGGCCCTGACAAAGACCTTGTCATCAGCCTTTTCTTGATCGTCAAAATTCTTTGACATCCTGTCCCAAAACTTTTCTGATTTGTTCATTTCATTAATCCAGTTCATGATCGGAATGGAAAACTATCATATTGCGCCGGTGTGAGCTTGAGAGCGTTGACATACAGATTGGCACTGAGCCTTACCAAAATAATGATGGCAAAGAGTATGAAGCCCGTTCTAAAGTTCATTGTGGTAAAAAAGGGGAGCAGAAAAGCCCAAAAGGCAACGTTATAGGCCATCCTAATCAAGGTCAGTGGGAGAGTGAATTCCTGTTTGACTGAAGCATAGGCATCTGAGTTTTTCTTTTGCCATGCGAACCGCATAGCTGTGTGGCCTTCGACAATTATTCAATAAAGCGCCCCAATAATCGCAAGCCCGATTAAGCCACTCTTTTCTGTCCAAACCGAAGTGGACAAAGCGACAATAACATAAGCCAGAGCGGGAAGTCCAAGCCCCAGCGAAAGAATATTGTTCCAACGTATGGTTAAGAAATTTTCCCTTGTCATATACTTCCTGCCTATCAATTTCTAGATAACGGACGATCCCCATGCTCTCATCTACCCTCCACTAATAAACGCCAACAGGCAGCACTTTATTCGAAACGGAAATCATGAATCAAAACTGCCCCAGTCTTCAACCGAGGCAGTCAGCCAACAGAATCACGAGCTGGGATGCTACCCGCCCCGGCGTGCACGACGTTCCCGGCGGCGGGCTTCACGATCCTGCCCACCCCGGTTGGCGGTCAGCCAGCGCATGCAGTTCTCATCATGACCGGCCAACGCATCGGCGGCCAGGATACTCATCTTGATTTCCTGCTCAAGCGGATTGGTAATTGCACAGGGCATCCCGGCAGCGATCAGCATCGCCATGAAAGTAGCGTTCAAGGTGGATCGGCCCGGCAGCCCGAAGGACACGTTGCTTGCCCCACAGGCCGTGTTGACGCCCAACTCCTCGCGGCAGCGCCGGACAAGCTTCATCACCGCCGCCCCGGCGTTATAGACCGCGCCAACCGGCATGACCAGCGGGTCGATGATCACGTCCTCGCGGGGAATACCGTGATCGACCGCCCGCTCGACGATCTTTTTGGCAATCTTGAACCGCTCGTCCGGGTCTTCGGAGATGCCGGTCTCGTCGTTGCTGATACCGATCACCGCACAGTTGTATTTCTTGACCAGCGGCAGGACGGCATCGAGGCGCTCGTCTTCGCCCGTCACCGAGTTGAGCAGGGGTTTCCCCTCGTAGGCTTCTAACCCGGCCTCTAAAGCGGCGACGATGGACGAGTCAATTGACAGCGGCACATCGGTAACACTCTGAACGCGGCGGATAGCATCGGCCAGGATGCCGGGTTCATCGGCCAGGGGGATGCCCGCGTTCACATCGAGCACATGCGCCCCCGCTTCGACCTGGGCTAATGCATCCGTTTCGACCCGGCTGAGGTCCCCGGCGGCCATCTCTGCCGCCAGCAGTTTACGCCCGGTCGGGTTGATCCGCTCCCCGATGATCACAAATGGGTGATCCGGCCCGATCCGCACGGTTTTAGTTTTGGACTCGATAATCGTTTCGACCATAAACTCTCCCCCTCATCAAGCTAGTAGACGTTTTACGGATAGTAGCTTATCCGGTACATATCAGCCACTCTCACTCGACTTTCCATAAGATCACCGTGCCATCATCCGAAGCAGAAGCAAGCAGCACCCCATCCGGCGAAAAGGCCACCTCCTGCACCGCACCTGTGTGACCTTCCAGGGTGCGCACCTGATTACCGGTCTCAACATCCCATAGGATGACAAGGTTATTCCATGAACCGGAGGCCAGCAGACGGCCATCCGGGGACAAATCGATGCTGTTAACAGTCGATTCAGGGCCTCCAAAGGCGCGGATAAGCTCGCCCGACTGCGTATCCCAGATATCGATCAGATCATCCCATCCGGCAGCAGCCAGCATCTTCCCATCCAGGGAAAAGGCCAGAGTATTGGTATTATCAGTATGTCCCTCCAGCCGGTGAACAATCTGTCCGGTTGAACGATCCCACAGAAAGACGATCCCATCGTCCGCCACCGAGGCTAACATCTGGCCGTCAGGCGACCATCTAACCGCGTTGATGGTCGCCTCGTGTCCTTCGAGAGTCTGTATGATCTCGCCGGTGGTCGTATCCCACAGGCCGATATTGTCGGCCAGGGCGGTGGCGATCAGATCACCATCCGGCGACCAGGCTATATCGGAGATATAGCTGTCGCCCTCAAAAGTGTCGATTAACCCGCCTATTTCCGGGTTCCAGATCAGGATATCAGAACCACTGTCCATCGCCAGCAGGCTGCCATCTGGCGAAAAAGCCAGGCTGCCTGGAGAAAAAGAGCTTTCCAGGCCGCGCAGATACTCACCGGTTGCTACATCCCAGAGCAGGGTGATGCCATTCCGTGAACTGGCGGCAAGCATCTTGCCATCTGGGGAGAAAGCCACGCACTCAATCTCCTCCGCAAAACCGCCCAATGTGTTGAGCTTTTTCCCGGTGGCCACATCCCACTCGATGACCATGCCATCTCCCGCCCCTGTGTACAGGGTTGTCCCATCCGGCGAAAGCGCCAGCCCATCAACGCTGTCGGTGTGGCCGCTGTCAAATTCGAGCAGTAGATCACCGCTGGTAACATCCCACACCAGCACACTGGTGTACTCACCGGATACCAGCGTGCCGCCATCCGATGACCATGCCAGGCTGTAAATGCCAAAACCGGAACCGGTCAGCATATTCAACCGATCACCGCTGGCCGCATCCCAGATCATGATGGAACCATCGGAAGACCCGGTAGCTACCCGATCACCGCCCGGTGACCAAATCACCTCTTCCACCGAATCGGTATGTCCCCGGAGCGTGACCAGCGGCTTTAATTCTGCCACATCCCAGATGATGGCCGTTCCGTCATCCGAACCGGTGATCAGCTTTGATCCATCCGGGGAGAAGGCGATGCCGGTCAGGCTCCTCTCGTGGGCTTCTTCCAGGGTTTGCGGTTCCGCATTATCACTCGCGCCGGTCAGGTCCCAGATCAACAGCTCAGTCCCCCCCTGCTCCGAACCGGCCAGCAGCGATCCATCAGGAGACAGCGCTACCTGGTCCACAATGTAGGGCCAGGCATCATAGCTAAACTGCTGCTCGCCGGATGCATTGTCCCACACGATGAACTTATCAGAAGCAGCGGCAATGGTTGTCCCATCGGCGGAGAAGGCAAGGTCCTCAACCGGGCCGGTGGTTTCACCCAACCAGATCGGTTTATAGCCGCCGGTCTGGTAAAAGTACACGCCAAGACTGCCGCCAACAGCCAGGATGCTGCCATCCGGCGAAAGCGCGATATCCAATATAGTGCCTTTGCCAAGGCGGTTAAAGGCTCCCTCCGGCAGTGTGCCGACTTCGGGCAGGTGCACCGGGAGGGGTGCTGCGTTGGGCAGATCGGCTGATGGTGGGGGGAGGGTTGCAGCCTCGGTATTAGAAACCGGGGCAGCAGTCTCCACTGCGGTTGGTATGGCTGCGGATTGATCGTCCTTCGGGGGGAGGCCAAACGCTATCAAGGTAACGATACCCGCCACGATTATCACCCCCGCAATGACCCACCAGATAACCGGCAGGGATCCCCGCTGCCTGACAGGGGCGGGCAGTGGGGTGCTGCCGATATCCATCGTCAACCCATCAGGGGGAGGAGTCCGATCTACCAGGGTCGTCATATCGGCCAGGCCAGACCGTACATCCGATAGAATAGCCACCGACAGGTCTTTAGCCAGTTCCATACAGGATCCGTAACGCTGTGCCGGGTCTTTTGACATCCCTTTCTGGATCACGGCTTGCACCGCGTCCGGCAAATCGGGGCGATGCACCCGTGCATCCGGGATAGGTTTGCTGAGATGGGCCATTAACACGCCCATCGGCGTTTCGGCCTGATAGGGTAACCGCCCGGTGACCAACTGGTAGAGCGTCACCGCCAGGGCATAAACATCTACCAGTGGTGACACCCCACCCTGGTTAGCCATTTCCGGCGCGACGTAAGCCGGTGTCCCGATGATGCTTGAACCGGTCAGGTGGGCGGTTGATTCTTCTATCCAGGCGATCCCAAAGTCGGCCAGGTAAGCATGGCCCTGCTCGTCAAGCAGCACATTATTAGGTTTGAGATCGCGGTGGATGATCCCTTTGCGGTGGGCGAAGTCAAGTGCACCGGCGATCTGCCGGATATAATCCGCCACCTGATCGAGCGGCAGCTTTTCTCCATATTGATGAATAACATCGACCAGAGAACCACCGGGCAGGTAGGCCATCACGATGAAGGGCAGGCCATCCTGCTCACCAAAATCATAGACCGGCAAGATGTGCGGGTGCTGTAAACTGGCGATTACTTCAACTTCACGGGTAAAGCGGCTGAGAAAGGTTTGATCCCGGAGGAATTCAGGCGGGAGAACTTTGACCGCTACCTCTCGCCCGATAGAAGACTGCACGGCGCGGTAGACATTTGCCATCCCACCCCGCCCGATCTTGTCAACAATCTGGTACTGGCCCAGGGTTTGACCAACCAAGTTCGACATAGCACCTGCCCCCATAAATGGTGTGCCCTGTTGAAATAAACAATCGCCAGTATAGCATATTTTCGGCGGCGGCTATTTGGTGCGAACGGTTGCCAACAACAGCCCCGCTCCGATCAACAGTGACCCGCTGATCCGGCTCTGAGTTCTACGCTGCTTCGAGGTGGTAAACAATGTCCGGGAGCGGTCGGCGATCAGCGCATAGATGAGGGATACCACGATCAGGATCGAGACAAAGGACGCGCCCATGATGATCAACTGCGGTCCCACCGGGATAGACGGATTCAGAAAAGGTGGAAAAAACGCCGCATAGAAGACCAGCGCATTGGGATTGGTGGTATTGACGGTGAACCCTTGCAGCGCCAATGACCACCCAGGGCGGTCTTCTGTCGAGCGGGTAACCTCCGCTTCTGACAGGGATGGGTTGGTAATCCACTGCTTGATCCCCATCCAGAGTAGATAGGCCACGCCAATCCACTTGATCCACTGGAAAACCGCCGCTGATTTCATCAGCAGGGCGGCAATGCCTAAAGAGGTGACAGCAAAGAACATGCTGTGTGAGATCGATACTCCGGCAATAGTGAACAACGACCGCCGCAGCCCGTACTGCATGGCGTGAGAAACTATCGTCATCATGTTGGAGCCAGGTGTCACGATCAACACGGTGGCTGCAACAATAAAAGCCAGATAGGTATTCCAGGTCATATAAAACTCTTTTATTCGTGGTGATTGTTGTACCAGTCCAGCAGCCGACTTTCCAATGCGCCGTACCCGGTGAACCGCACCTCTAAGGGCAATTTAAGCGCCTGGGCTGCATCCCTGGCTTTCTGGAGCAGGTCATCATCCTCGCGCTGCTGCAAATAGACCACCCGGTGGTAATTGGCGAAGATCATATCCCGCAGTTCCGGGTCCCGATCAAGGCCCAGTCCCTTGATCACCAGGTGGTCAAAGGATTGGGTCAGGTAATCGGTCAGGAAGAAGGTTCCGGGTTCCTCGTCCATCAACCCGGCGAAGGTCTCCGCCCCGGCGTATTGTTCGTAGCAGTGCGGCCCGCTGATCCGCTCAATGCCCAGATCGGCTAATTTGTCATCAAGCATACCGCCGGTTCCGCAGTCGCCGTACAGGATGAGCACCCGCTCGTAATGGTCGCGCTCCGCTTCGATGCGTTTGGCAACCGCCTCCGGGATTCGATCCGGAGTATTATGCAGCAGGGCGGGCACCGCCAGGATTTTGGCATCCAGTTGATGCCGGTCGCGGATCGCGATCACCTCGCGGGCCAGCGCCCCACAAGCTACGAACAGAACTGCCATTCGATACTACCGGTGAAATACCGATTTCAGTTCGACGGTTTTGCCATTCAGGACGGCTGAAGCAGAAGCTTCATCCGGCCCATAAGTACCCTGCAAGCTGAATCCAGACTCCCCGGCCTGATACACTTCTATATACTGTTCATGCGGCTCGACAATCCAGTATTCACGAACATCGTGTTTTTCGTACAGCCGCAGCTTGTCGATCTTGTCGAGGCGGGCCGACCCCGGCGAAACGACTTCGACCACCAGATCAGGTGCGCCTTCCCAATAATCCTGTTCGTTCAATTGGCAGGCACTTTCTGACCCACTCACCCAGAATAAATCCGGCTGTACCACGTTCTGCTCGTCCAGCACCACGTCATTCGGGCTGAAACGAAGTTCGCCACCTTCGACCAGTTTGAGAAGCTGTTGGTACAACAGCCCAACAATCTTCTGATGGGTGTCACGCGGGGCAGGACTCATGATCACCTCGCCGTCGATCAATTCCGCAGGTAGATTAGATTCAGGCAGCGCCAGGAACTCCTGAGCCTGCATCTGGATTTGAGTAACATCAGACATGGTTATCTTCCCTGACTTTTTAGCTCATACCCGATTCTATCACAAAACAAAACCGTCCTTCCCACTGCTGAAGGTGGAGAGTCCACGAATTTTTCCTTTGAATTTGTGTAATTCGTGGACAAAAGGATTCTGCCTCCGGACGATACTTGTTATTTACCCAGCGCCTTTGCGATCTCCCGGATGTGATCCGGAGTGCTGCCGCAGCAGCCGCCGATGATCTGTGCACCGAGTCCGCGTACCTTCACGGCATATTGCCCCATCTTTTCGGGGGTAGCATCGTAGACCGGCACACCATCCTCGATGTGGGGGATACCGGCATTAGCCTTAGCGACGATGGGCATACCGGCTTTGTCCATATCTTTCATCTTCTCGATCACGCCGACGATCTCTTCGATACCATTGCCGCAGTTGCCGCCCAGCGCCAGCACATCGAATGAACCAAGCGTTTCAAATGCCTTTTCCGGGGAGACCCCCATCATGGTGAAACCGCCGGTATCAAAGGTCATGGTGGTGACGATCGGGAAGTTCGGATCGACCTTGCGCACCGCTTCGACGGCAGCCCGGACTTCTTCCAGGTCGGACATCGTTTCGATCCAGATCACGTCTACCCCACCCTCGATCAGGGCGCGGGCCTGCTCCTCGAATACCTCAACAGCGGTATCGAATTCCATGTCGCCATAGGGCAGCAGGATGCTCCCGGTCGGCCCCATATCCCCGGCAACGACCACGCCATGCGATGCATTATCGGCGACCTCGCGGGCGACCTTCGCCGCCGCCTTGTTGAATTCGGCGGCCCGGTCGGAGAGTTTGTGCAGGTCGAGGCGAAGGCTGTTACAGCCAAAGGTGTTGGTCAGGATGATCTGTGACCCGGCATCGACATAAGCCTGATGGATACTGGCGATCTTGTCCGGCTGCTCGACGTTCCATAATTCCGGTGCACCGCCGTGTTCCAATCCCATCTTAAACAGCATGGTGCCCATCGCGCCATCGGTGATGATCGGATCGCCGGATGCCAGCAAGTCATTTAACGTGGTTTTCATTCTCACCCTCCTGAGTGTCAGCACGAATGTGCCTGTCATAAGAGCGGCAATTGTACCATCCCCTTTCGGAGAGGCACATCACCACAAGTTATTGTATCGCGCGGGGGCACAAAATGAGATACCAGGAGGACGGACCTGATCCTACCTATCGTCATCCCCACCAGTCAATTGCCCTGCTTGCTGCCAGGGCATCTCTGAAGATTGCTCTTCCACCATAACAGTGAGCTGATTGTAGTCCATATAATAAGTTTCTCTGCTGTATTCACGTTCTCTTTTGTAGCTGCAACCGAAACTTCGGGCAGTAAATTGGTTATGCACATGCTGACAGAACTGTAATGCTTGCTCAAGGGTGTATACATACTTGAGTATCAGCCCAGACCTGAGCTGAAGTGTACATAAAAGATATGGTTTGGTCGTAGATCGGTACACAATGCATTTTAGCTTAGCCCTGGCAACATCATCCCATTTGACGACTTCTTTTTCCCCGGTTCCAGTATTGATCAATCCTTCTGTGAAAACATATACGGTGCGGACATCCCAACTGGCTCGTACAGCTCCAATAGCCATAAAGAGACCAAAGCCAAGAGATAAAACCCCGGCGGTGACATTTTCAGTACCCAGGATTACAGCCAATCCGGTTGAGACGAAAACAACTGCTATCATCCCCAACGTAACGACTTTCTGTCGAGTAATGGTCTCGTATTCAGCCACCAGCTCACCCAAATCATGAGCTTCTGCAGGCAGCTTTTCCTTATCCATTTTATTTATCCTTTACGTCCCCAGGAAAAGTCTTTCGACCCATTCAATGTCTGCTGATATACCGTCTATTATCGATTATACTACAGGCCGGGCAGTATGATCCAAGACTGGCACCGATTTGACTCCGCTCCCGTTCTATACCACAATGATCTCAACGGCGTTTGATTCAGGGAGAGCGGACAATGGCTATCGAATTCACGGTAAGACTGGAAGATCGACCCGGCACATTGGCCGCACTCGGTGAACTGCTGGGCGAGGCAAACATCAACATCGAAGCGATCCGGGGTGCACCAATCGAAGGGAAGATCGTGGTCAACTTTGTGGCCCATGACCCGAAAAAAGCGAGCAAAGCACTGAACGACGCTCAGGTCGAATACACCACCCGCGAAGTATTAATCGTCAATATCCTCGACCAGCCCGGCACTCTCGGCGATGTAGCCCGCGTCATGGCAGCGGCAGGCATCAACATCGACGGCGTGTACGTGATGACTAACGGCAAAGTGGTGCTCTGCGTCGATGATCTGAATGGAGCCAGGCAGGTCGCGGGCGGGATGGCCGTGATGTAAGGGATCAATCAGCCGCATAGCCACACAACGCAATTGCGCCCGGCCCGGTGTGCACACCCAGAACCGGCGAAGTCAGCCCGGTCAGGATTTCGACCGGGTTGTATTCCCGCTTGATCCGCTCGGCCAGTTCCTTCACATCTTCGATCACGTTGCCGTGCATAATGGCAACACGAATCGGCTTGGTCAGGTCAAGTTGTTTGAAGAAGTCTTGATACAGGGTTTCGATGGCCCGGTTGCGGGTGCGGGTGCGTTGATGCGCCTCGACAATCCCCGTTTCGTGATCGACCATCAGCAGCGGCTTGAGGTTGATAGCCGATCCCATCAACCGGACAGCCCCCCCGATCCGGCCTCCCCGGTGAAGATATTTCAAGGTATCGACGTACAGCAGGGTCACAATATGTTCACGCACATGCTCCGCCGCCTCAACAATCTCCTGGACGCTGCCACCCGCATCACGGGCGCGGGCAGCGGCTAACACCTGCCAGCCTTCACTCATCGTGTTGGCTTTGGTATCAACAATTGTCACCCGGATACCGGAGATCTTTTCCGCCGCCTGATGCGCCGCATTGTTGGTGCTGCTCATCCCCGTACTGATCGTAAAAATAACGACATCTTCTGCGCCTTTTGCTTTGGCCCGCTCGATAGCCGCAGCGAAATCCTGCGGAGTCGGCTGCGAGGTAGAAGGATGCTCCCGGTCGGTTTCGATCCGCCGGTAAAAGTCCTCCGGTTGGATATCCACCCGGTCACGGAGTTCCTGCCCACCCCAGATCACATACAGGGGAACGATATCAATGTCATACTCCGCCTGCATCTCGGCGGGGAGGTCGCTGGCGCTGTCGGTAATAATGGCGATTTTATGAGTCATTTGGCTTTCCTCAATTGTCTAAGCGATAAATTTCACCCTCTAATTGTGACAGGTAAGACCAGCGATTTCCACTTTTTTCAACCGGTAAGACCAGTGAATTTTTTACACTTTTAATAAACATTCGCCACACTTTTAAAACATGGATCGCCTATCATCAACTTATCAGATCAGGACTGGGTCACAGGCGACTCATCTTTCTGAATAAGAATACAGGGGAGAAATGATGGACGATTATTTATTGATAGTTGATGATAATGATGCTTGTCGAGATATTGGAAGAATCTTATTCGAGGATCTTTTGCGGGTAGAAACCGCCCGGAACGGCATTGAAGCAGTCAATTGCATCTCAACACAAATACCCGGCGTTATATTGCTTGATTTGAACATGCCCCTCATGAGCGGGTACGAAGTGCTGGATTTTCTGCAAACCGATCCGGTGCTGGCCTCTATCCCGGTCATTATCTGGTCAGCAAGCTATGATACCGACTATGAACGATGGCCCACACAGGTTGTCAGGGTGTTAAAAAAGGGTCGTATAGAAATCGATACCTTGCAGGAATTATGCATGTCGCAAATCACCGGGAGATTGCATTAAGTGGAAACAGCTCATGGTTTGGAAAAGCTTCTCAAGGTCGAGGAACCGCGAAGTTTATGCGTCCAGGCTAACAGTTTTTGAAGGCAACCTGCATGATTTGTGAACAATTTCTGAACATCGGTCGTCTATCATACACGTAACTGATTACACTGAATCTACAAGGTATACATAGAAATGACACAGGATTATATGCTGGTAGTTGATGATAATGAGGCCTGTCAGGACGTTGGCCGGTTTTTGTTTGAGGATATACTCCGCGTAGAAGTCGCCCAAAACGGGGCTGAAGCGATTGCGTTCATCTCAGCGCAAATCCCCCGGCTCATCCTGCTGGATTTGCACATGCCCGTCATGGATGGGTACCAGGTGCTGGATTACTTGCAGGCTGACCCGATCCGGGCGGCTGTTCCGGTCATTATCTGGTCAGCAGATTATACGGTCTGCTACAAAGAAAACGACATCCAATGGCCCGCGCAGGTCGTCGGGGTGCTGAAAAAGGGCAAAACCGACCTCAACGATTTGAAGCAGCTATGCCTGTCGCAGCTCACCAAGAAAACGCGTATCGCCTGAAACTACTATTCCTGTAGATAGGGAATCGTCTGGGGGCCATCAGGCAGGACGCAAATCCGCGCCGCCGAGCCGAATTTCTCCCGGAGTTCCGTGATCGTCTGCATGATGTCCCGGCAGGGTGTGAACATCGCCCGCGTGATCTGGTCGTCTGTCAGGCCATCGCTATAAACGTGCACATCCGCCTTGAGCTGAATCTGGGCCTGTAACTGCACCTGCCATTGATCTTGCTCCCGGTAGCCCGGCACAGAGATGATCTCCATCATGCGCTGGGGCGTCCCGGCTTCGACCAGCAGATCGGCATAACACCCGTGATCGGGGATACCATCCTCACAGGCCGCCACCATGATGATCGCCCCGCCCTCCCGGACGATCTGCGCCGCGGCACTCATCCCCTTGACCGACTGGTAGAGGTTCTGGTCAAGCGGGTAACCGCTGTTGGTCGTCACCACGATATCGTAAGGCGCATCGACTCCCACCATCGCGTGCTCTTTGACAAATGCCCGGCCCACCGCGTGAGCCGCTAACATCTCCCCGGCAAAAATCCCGGTGATCTCCCGCTTGACGTTCAACGCCACGTTGAGCAGAAAGGTCGGCTCGGTGAGCAGGGCGACCTCGCTCATCTCCTGCCAGATCGGGTTATCGTCGATCACGCCCCAGGTGGCGTTGGGGTGAGCGATCATATGCAGCCCGTGATTGCTGAACACGCTCTCCACCCCGGCCAGCGACGGGAGAATCGCCTTTGGCCCGCCGCTGAATCCGGCGAATAAATGCGGCTCAATGAACCCGGTCAGGATTTTGACATCCGATTCCAGGTACAGGCGGTTGACGCGCACCGGGTGGCCCAGCGACGTTTCTCCCAAAGAGACAAGGTTGTCATCGTCGTGGCAGTCGTGCTGCAAGCAGCGGTAGTGATCGACCACCTGATCGCCCAGCATCTCGCGCAGTTCGGCCTCCGTCTGGAAGCGATGGGTGCCCAGCCCATTCAGCAGCGTGATATCCTCCCGCCTGATCCCGGCGGATTCCAGTTCAGCCAGGATCACGGGGATGATCCGGTCGTTGGGCGTGGCACGGGTGATATCGGTGTGGACGATCACCGCCGTGTCACCCGGTT
Organism: Anaerolineae bacterium; assembly: GCA_050288085.1. GTDB lineage: Bacteria > Chloroflexota > Anaerolineae > Aggregatilineales > UBA3940 > JBNKDD01. The sequence goes on along the minus strand of JBNKDD010000011.1, from coordinate 7,923 downwards.
TGACCAGGTCGGACAGCGGCGGCGACTTAATCGACTGGCGGAGCGCGTCACGCAGAGCGGCGGGTTCGTCCGGCAGACCCGGCACAAATGCCGGTTCGAACACGTCGGTTGAATCGGGCAGGTCGATTTCCAACCCGTGGCGGCCATAGGCGAGTTTGATTTGCATGGTGTTTCCTTGTATCTAGCCCTCACCCTAAATCCCTCTCCCTCATGGAGAGGGACTTTCTCCCCTTCGCCCTGAGGGAGAAGGGGTCGGGGGATGAGGGCTATTTCCCTACCTGATAATACTTCCCATAATCCCCCACCAATAAATGCAGGGGCGGCTCGTCCTCTTCAATCTCCGGGAAGCGACCTACCGGCTTGTAGAACTTGTTGTCGGTGTTATCGTCGTTGACGGTCGAAACCTCGCCGACGAACACCCGGCCTTCCTCGCCCCAGAATTTGTGATACTGGTAGGGCAGCAGGGTGATACTCTCACCGGGGCCAAGCCTGACCGTATCCCCGGCCTTGACCACCCGCTGGATGCCATCCGTCATGGCGATCACATCGGTGTCCATCAATTCGCCGTCCTCGGTGGCGTTGTAAAGCTGGATGACCAGCTTGCCCCCGCCCCGGTTGATGATGTCCTCGGTCTTCTCCCAGTGATGGTGCATCGGCGTGATCTGACCATCCCCGACGATCATCGCTTTTTCGGCGTAGACTTTGCCTTTACCGGCCTTCAGATTGGCGAGTGTGCCGTTCCGCACGGTGAACAAGAACAGGCCAAGATGCTCGTAGTCGCCTCTGCCGAAGTCGGTGATATCCCAGCCTAAATTATGCTCCACGATCTCGCGGACTTCTTCTCCCTTAGACTGCCAGTCTTCCGGTGTCCAGAAGGCGAAAGGCGGCAGGTGGAAGCGATGCTCCTCCAGAAAGGCTTTCGCGTCACGGATGATGGCATTAATTTCTGAACGTTTCATCTATACCCCCTGATTAAATGATTGGATGGCGTCAAACACCATCTTCAATGATTTTATATTATCCTGGCAGGTCGTCGCCGGGGCGATCCCCTTTGTCACTGCCTGGTAGAATTCGCGCAGCACATAATCCTGTTCGACATGTTTTGACTTGACCGGTTTCACGCGGGCCAGGTCGTCGAACAAATACTGGGTATACCCGTACTTGTTTTCTTCCTCACCGATCCGCTTCTGCAAATACACCTTGTCGTCCCGGAGCAGAATCACGCCGTGCTCACAGTCGATCTGCCAATCGCCATTCCAGGATGTTTCCTGCCCGGTCGCGCTCCATGTACCACTATACGAAACAATCACATCATCCGGGAACCGGAACAACAGCGCCGTATTGGCATCACCTTTGTACAACCCCCAGGGCGGATTCCAACTGTGACCGGCCACCGACACCGGGTCGCGACCCAGCAAATAGCGCATCAGGTCAAAGTGATGGATCGACATATCCAGGATCAGCGGGTAAGCCAGCGTATCGTGGAATCCGGGGAAGTAGGTTCCCTTGGCGAAGCGCACCACCATCGACGTGCTCCGGCCCAATTCACCGGACCCCAGCAGGTGTTTGACGGTCAGTAAGGGCTTTTTGTAGCGGTAATTCTGCGAGACCATGTGCAGCACGCCGGTATCATTGGCTGCATCGACAATGGCCTGGGCCGCCTCCATATTATCGGCTAAGGGCTTTTCGGACAGCACCGGTACACCCGCTTCCAGCGCCTCGATGGACACCGCCTGATGGACTGCCGGTGGCGTCAGGTTGATGATCCCATCGGCTTTGACCTTAGCCAGGGCTTCCGACAGAGAGGGGAAAAACAGGTCGGCCTTGAGCTTGTATTTCTCGGCCTGGACTTCGATCCGTTCGGGGTTTGACTCGGCCAGCCCGGCCAGCTTGACTTTCCTGGATCGCTTGACTGCATCGATCCAGATGTGGCTGAAGCGCCCCAATCCAACCAGGATAACTTTCATCGCGCACCTTGTTTATCTGGCGCAGAGACAACGCCGTGCCCCTGCTTTGCGATTCATGTCAGGGCATAATCATACCGCACCCGCCGCGATGTGTGAATTTATTTGTAAAAAAGGATTTGTGAACGGTAGGGGTGAGGTCAAGTTCCTGGCTACTTCCCCATCAACGCACTGACGATCAACCAGTCCAATTCCTCGTAGTCCCGTGCCGTGATGACCTCATCAATCGCGTCGCGATCCATCGACCGCACCAATTCAACCAGCCGCAGGAAGATCGCCATGCTATTGCGGAGGTGCTTGGTCGCGATCTCGGCGGGCTGGGTGCGGAGGGCTTTCACATCGAGGCCGACTACGCCCTTCTCATAGTACCGGTTTTCGTCCAGCACCCTGACCTGGTTGAATGCCCGGCGCAGATCGACCGCCCCGAAGGATTTATCCTGGTCAAATTTGAGGCCGTTCTGATCGTTGAGGTGGACGCTAAACAGTTTATCGAAGGTCAGCGCGAAGGCCATCTCATCTGAGGGATCGAGCCCGGCCAGAATCGCGTGGGCCGACTCGACCAGCGCCCCCATCCGGGAGGGATCATCGGATTGGAGACCAAGCGCTATCGCATGCCCGATAGTCGGAATGTAAGCCAGGTCCATCGGCTCGTTGGGCTTCGGCTCGATAGCGATCCGCACCCGGCTGTCATATTCGAGGATGGTATTGACCGCTTCGAGCAGCCATTTTGTAGCCTGTACCGCGTCCTTCGCCTCGCGCATATAAGTCCCCTCACGGGCCAGCCACAGCACCATCAAATCGGTGTCTAATTCGCGCATGATGTCCACCGTCTTTTTGGACCGGTCGATGGCATAAGCGCGGGCTTTTGGATCGTTCGAGGTATAGGCCCCATCGATTGTCATCGGACTTTCCCACAAACGCGGCGCGACGAACTCCGCCGTCAGCCCGTGATCGTCGAGCTTCCGGCGCATCTCCTGGGCCTGCTTACCGATTTGAGCCGGGGACAGATTGTCGATGTTGGGTACCGCGTCGTCATCGTGGAACTGCACCACATCGAAGCCAAGATCGACGTAAGCCTTCAGCTTGTCGTCAAAGCTCACCGTAGGGCGCACCGTTGGCCCAAAGGGATCGGCTCCTTCGTGAATATTCCAGGGACCGAACGAAAACCGATAGCCATACTTTTCCATGTTCTATTCCCTTTCACACTGGGCTGTCTATATCAGACCGGCTCTTACAGCAGCCCTTCGTCTCTCAATCGATTGACGATGCCGACTGCCGACGGACTGCGATCCATCGTGTAGATATGCACACCGGGCACACCGGCCCGCAGTAATTCCGCGCACTGTTTGGCCGCAAATTCAATGCCCCAGCCCAACAGCGCGTCTTTATCTCCCTCCGGCAACTCAGCGATTCCCTGCCGTATCTCCTGTGTGATCGTCGCCCCACATAAGCTGGACAATGTCTCCATCATCTTGACGCTGTAAATGGGCATCACCCCCGGCAGGATGGGCAGGTCGATGCCAGCCGCCCGGCAGCGGTCAACAAAGTTGAAGAAGTACCGGTTGTCGTAGGCATAATTGGTGATGATATATTCAGCGCCCTGATCGACCTTCAGCTTGAGATATTCGAGGTCCTTTTCTTTGCTGGCCGCATCAATATGCCCCTCAGGGTAAGCCGCCACCCCCAGGCACAGGCCGTCGTATCGCGGTCGGATAAAGCTCATCAGTTCAGATGCATAGGAAAAACTCTCAGGATGCGGCGTGAAGTCCTCTGCTTCGGGCGGATCGCCACGCACTACCAGAACGCTGCCTACCCCCAGGGCTTGATAACTGTCCAGAACGGAACAGATATCATCTGGCCCCAACCCGAACCCGGCAAAATAAGCGACCACCTCCAACCCATGTTCGGTGATCAGCTTCTCGATCAATTGGTGTGAGCCTTCACGGGTAGACCCGCCTGCCCCAAACGTGACGGACACAAAGTCTGGCTGCAAATCGGCCAGTATGCCGATCGTTTCTTCAAGCCGGACAGCCGCCTTCTCGCTCCTGGCAGGAAAGAGTTCAAACGATACCGTCGGCTTTTGACCTGACTCCCAGATGTCAGTTATTTTCATAACCCTGCTCCTGTTATGGATAATTTCTTTGTCTTATTTCCAGCCCCAGAATCAGTATACGATTAAGTCCGACCTGCTACAAACCCGGCAGCGATATACAGCGATTTTCACCGCTTGACTCTCCGGTTACCGGAGAGTGTATGCTGGTATCAGAACAGCGCAAATGTATCTGGAGATCGGAGTTTTGAGAATGAGCAAGGTTGATTTCAAGAAGGAATGGAAGCATCTATACCAGCCCAAAAGCACATTTGAAGTGATAGACGTCCCTGCCATGAACTTCCTGATGATCGATGGACATGGCGATCCAAACGTGGCCCAGGAATATAAAGACGCGGTCGAGACCCTGTTCCCGGTGGCTTATGCTATCAAATTTCTCAGTAAGAATGAGTTAGACCGTGATTACGTTGTTCCCCCGCTGGAAGGGCTGTGGTGGGCTGAAGACATGGACGCCTTCACCACCGCCCGCGATAAGAGCCAATGGGATTGGACGATGATGATCATGACCCCGGATTGGATCACCACGGAAATGTATCAACAGGGGCTTGAACGTGCAGGCAAGAAAAATCCGCCCGCGTTGGACAAGCTCCGCCTGGAAAACTACCACGAAGGGTTGTCGGTACAGATCATGCATATCGGCACCTACGAGGATGAAGGGCCAACGCTGGCCCGGCTGCATCACGAGTTCATCCCGGCAAATGGTTATCGGATGGCGGGCAAACATCATGAAATCTACCTGGGTGACCCGCGTAAAGTCGCGCCGGAAAAACTCAAGACGGTGCTGCGCCAGCCGGTACAGAAGGAGGTATAGAGATGTCAAAAGGGTTGAAGATTGCGCTGATTATTGGAGCGGTTCTGGTTGTATTGGTAGCTGCCGGTGGGATTGGGTTCTGGTATATGATGGGCCAGCCGCTTTACCAAGCGGGGATGGTTCAAGAAACGACCATCAACGTGCCGGAGCAAACCGGTGATGAGAACTTCTGGCAGGTTGAAGAGGATATCCGGCTCTGGCATTTTTCGGCGGGCGAGGGACGAAACGTGTTGATCGTTCATGGCGGGCCGGGCGCACCCTATATCGATCCCTGGACAGGCTTGGAATCGCTGACCGATCAATACCAGTTTCACTACTACGATCAGCGCGGCTGCGGCCAATCAACTCGCCCCTTCGACCGGTTTGATCCCGACAGTGGGTTTGAGACTTACCAACTGCTCGAACAGACGCTTGGCCTCGGTGCGCAGATCGCCGATATCGAGCGCATCCGCCAGATACTCGGCGAGGAGAAACTGATCCTGATCGGGCATTCATTCGGCGGATTTACGGCCTCGCTGTATGCAGCTGAATTCCCGGAGCACGTCGAAGCGCTGATCCTGATCGCGCCCGCCAATGTGTTGGTCATGCCACAGAAAGAAGGGGATTTGTTTGGAGAGGTCAGGGCACGTTTGCCAGAAGATATGTTAGATGATTACGACGCCTATATGGATGAATACATGAATTATCAGGATCTCCTCTCAAAATCTGAGGCCGATCTGGTAGCACAAAATGCCGAGTTCGGCGTGTACTACCAAAAAGCACTTGGCATTGACCTGCCGGAACAGGGCGAAATGGGCGGCTGGATGGTGCATGCCCAGTATGTCAGCATGGGCAGGCGTCATGATTACGGGGATGCTTTGGCGGCAGTCGATGCACCGGTGCTGGTCATTCATGGCGCGGATGATCTACAAACCGAATCGGTGTCGCGTATTTACTCGGATGCTTTCCCCAATGCCCAATTCGAGGTAATCGACGGGGCCATGCATTGGCCCTTCGAAGAACAGCCGGAGGTATTCGCCCAGGTCGTTGAGACGTTCCTGAGCGGATTGGACTAGAAATAATTGGGCAGAAAGTGACACAATGACCCCCTACAATGGATTTATACCACCCTGTGGAATCTACTGCGGAGAATGCCCTTACTACCTGGATGGACGCTGCCAGGGTGCAGAAATTTACTGCCATGAGCGCCGCTGCAAAAGTTTCTACTACTGCTGCCTGGAAAAGAAAAGCCTGCGCTTCTGCTATGAATGCAAAACATTTCCGTGCAGCCGGTTCAAGCAATTCACCAAGCAATGGGAAAAGTACGGGCAAGACCTGATCGATAACCAGGAAAAGCTTCGAGAACTGGACGAAGAAGGATGGCTCAAAATGTGGCACGATCTGACAGAGGATCACGATGATTGAATACATTTCCGGTGACCTGTTTGTTAACCGTTACGAAGCGGAAGCCTTCGCTCATGGCTGCAACTGCCAGGGATCGATGGGGGCAGGGATCGCAACCGAGTTCAAAGGACGCTACCCGGACATGTTCGAGGAATACCGGCGGCGCTGCAAAGCCGACCCGCGTGAATTCAACCTCGGTGACTGCTTCCTGTGGAAAAACGCCGATCAACCCTGGGTATTCAACCTGGGCACACAGGAACAATATTGGCGAGGCCGTGCCACCTATGAGGCAGTCGAAGCCGCGCTCACCAATATGCGTCAACAGGCCGATAATGAGGTAATCGAATCGATTGCCATCCCCCGGATCGGTGTGGGCTACGGCGGCCTCTCGTGGAAAAAGGTCAAGGCCATGATCGAGCAGGTATTTGCCGCTTGGCCAGGCACCCTGTACGTATACGAAACCTATATCGAAGGCGAATAAGGAGAACACCAACATGTCACTTCAACCATTTGATGGTTTTAAATCACTAGAGACACATCACTGCATCACCGGGTCGATGCTGCATATCTACCATTTCCACGATCACCCCCTCAGTGAGGATATGCTGTTGGGCATCGGGGGTGGGCTGGGATTCATGTACTGGCATCAAAAGGGAGCGCCGCCCATGTACGGCGGTCGGGGCAACTTTGCCCGGCCCGGCGAAGAAGGTTTAGAGATCATCACCGGTCGGCGCACCGGGGTGAAGGTCGAACAGTTTCGGACCGGCAGCGCCCGCAAAGCCGAGAAGACTCTGCTCGAACAACTCGAAGCGGGCCAGCCGGTCATGCTGATGGTCGATATGGGTTTTCTCCCCTATTTTGAATTCCCCGAAGAGTATCACTTCGGCGGGCACGCCATCGCCGTTGGTGGCTACGACCCGGACAGCCGCACCGTGCTGATCGCCGACCGTGATGACAAACTCTACCCGGTGACGCTTGACGAATTGGAGAAGGCTCGCGGCTCAACCTTTCAGCCCTTCCCGCCCCAGCATCAATGGTTCACTTTCGACTTCAGCAAGAAGCGGATACCCACCCCGGATGAAACCCGGCAGGCAATCCGCGAGACGAGCGCCAACATGCTCGAAGGGCCGATCTCGAATTTCGGGGTGAGGGGAATCCGCAAAGCACAAAAGGAAACACTCAAGTGGCCCGCCAAGATGGAGCCGGAAGAACTGCGTTGGGCCTGCTTCAATAACTTCATTTTCATCGATGCGACAGGCGGCACCGGCGGCGGAATCTTCCGCTATATGTACGGGCGATTCCTCAAAGAAGCGGCCCAGATTATTGGCGATGACCGGATCGCTAACTGCGGCGAAGAACTGCGGGCGGTCGGAGATCGATGGCAGGAGGTCGCCGAGGGGTTCAAAGCCGCCCACGAATCACCCGACCCGGCGGCCCGCCTGCCGGAAGTCGTCGCTCCGCTGCCGGAGATCGCCGATCGGGAAGAGGCCATATGGACGAGCCTGCGGGAGATTGTTGGGGAGTAGGTTGGGCTCTTTACGTAGGTCAACCTCACCCCCTTCCGAACTGCCAAATGGCAGTTCTCTCTCCCTCTCTCCAAAATGGAGAGGGGAAAGATCGAACGCGCTGGAGCGCGTGAGAGCAGGGGTGAGGTC